>NZ_JARGEJ010000050.1:0-33601 GCF_029211245.1 Robertmurraya sp. DFI.2.37
TAATATCCTAGTTTGCCCCTTAGATATTCCATTACAATTTTTAATTTAAATTCTTCACTATATTTTGCCATACAAAAACACCCCAGAGGTTAGATTTTTAACTCTAACTTCTGGGGTGCAGTACCTATTTAGGAAGCTTTTTTGATTTACATGATTAAGAATGCCATTAAACTTATATTTTGTCGTTTATAAGAATGGAATGTGAGATTGGCTGCTGTGCGAAAAGATTTGCTATTGAATGCAAACCGTTTTCGCTCATTTTTACCTATGTTATAATAGAGTCATATCATTCATTAATGTGAGAAAAGTTTTGGAGGATTAGAATGGCTACATATACGCCGATGATACAACAATATTTACAGGTGAAGGCAGACTATCAAGATGCCTTTTTATTTTTTCGTTTAGGAGATTTTTATGAAATGTTCTTTGATGACGCATTGAAGGCGTCACAGGAGCTTGAAATTACCTTAACTAGCCGTGAGGGGGGGTCTGAGGAACGGATCCCGATGTGCGGAGTTCCTTATCACTCTGCTCCCCAATATATTGATAGACTAGTAGAAAAAGGATATAAAGTCGCAATTTGCGAACAAACCGAGGACCCAAGGCAAGCGAAAGGCGTTGTCAAACGGGAAGTTGTCCAGTTAATTACTCCTGGAACAATGATGGAAGGCCGTGGATTAAATGAGAAAGAGAATAATTTTATTGCCTCTCTAACCCCTTTTTCGGATGGCAGCTATGGCTTCGCTTATAGTGATCTTTCAACAGGAGAGAGCAAGGTTACGTTACTTGAAGGGAATGATGAGCTTGTTTTAAACGAAATTGCTCTTTCAGGAGCAAAGGAAGTGGTCATTCCTTCGCAGCTAGCTGAGCAATTGCAGCTTAAAATTCGTGAACGATTTTCGGCAACTTTATCTTTTGAAGACAATGAGACGATAAATGATCGTTTTGCCACTCTTCTAAACGCTGTAGAAGAAACGAGGTTAAAGAGTACGATTGCACGGTTATTCAACTATTTGTACCGAACACAAAAAAGATCGCTTGATCACCTGCAGCCTGTTAACCGATATGAAATTCAGCAATTTATGAAGATTGATTATTATTCAAAACGAAATCTTGAGTTAACGGAAACGATTCGTTCAAAAGGTAAGAAGGGTTCTTTATTATGGCTATTGGATGAAACAAAAACAGCAATGGGCGGACGTTTGTTAAAGCAGTGGATTGATCGCCCCCTTATTAATAAGGATGATATCATTAGACGTCAAGCACTCGTTGAAGTGTTCATGTCCCATTATTTTGAGCGGCAGGAAATGCGGGAAAAACTGACAGAAGTCTATGATTTAGAAAGGCTGGCAGGAAGAGTAGCCTTTGGAAATGTTAATGCCCGCGACTTAATGCAATTAAAACGCTCCCTTTATCAAATACCACATCTTAAAAGTGTTATCACACAGATGGGGAATGAAGAGGCGGATCTTTTAGCATCTCAGCTTGACCCTTGTGAAGAAGTAGTCGAATTGCTGGAACGGGCAATCGTCGATAATCCACCCCTATCCATCAAAGAGGGAAACATTATTCAAGATGGCTATCATGAAGAGTTAGACAAGTATCGTGATGCTAGCAAAAACGGAAAAACGTGGATTGCGCAACTCGAGCGAGAAGAACGGGAGAAAACGGGAATTAAATCGTTGAAAATCGGCTATAACCGTGTGTTTGGCTATTATATTGAAGTGACAAAGGCGAATCTTCATTTGCTTGAGGAAGGGCAATATGAACGGAAGCAAACATTAACGAATGCGGAACGGTTTGTGACGCCTGCTCTCAAAGAAAAGGAAGCGCTCATTTTACAAGCAGAGGAAAAAAGTGTGGAGCTTGAATATGCGCTATTTACAGAGATTCGTGAGTTTGTAAAAAGCTATATTCCGAGATTGCAGAGATTAGCGAAAATAGTTAGTGAAATTGATGTACTGCAATGTTTTGCTTCCATAAGTGAAGAAAGGCATTATGTGAAGCCGCAATTTTCCTCTGACCGCATGATTTTGCTAAAAGATGGCAGACATCCGGTCGTAGAAAAAGTCATGAATGCACAAGAATATGTACCAAACGATTGTTACATGGATAAAGAAAGAGAAGTTCTTCTTATAACTGGACCAAATATGTCTGGGAAAAGCACATATATGCGTCAAATTGCCCTTACGGCGATTCTAGCCCAAATTGGCTGCTTCGTCCCGGCTAGGGAAGCAACCTTGCCTATTTTTGATCAGGTATTTACTCGAATCGGCGCTGCTGACGATTTAATTTCCGGTCAAAGTACATTCATGGTTGAAATGCTTGAAGCAAATCATGCGATTGAAAATGCGACGGCCAATAGTCTGATTCTTTTTGACGAGATTGGTCGTGGGACTTCTACTTATGATGGGATGGCGCTTGCGCAAGCGATTATTGAGCATATCCATAATAAAATTGGCGCGAAAACTTTATTTTCAACCCATTATCATGAATTAACTGTATTAGATAAGGAGCTCAAGCAATTAAAGAATGTTCATGTTAGTGCAATTGAACAAAATGGTAGAGTGGTCTTCCTTCATAAAATTAAGGAGGGTGCTGCCGATAAGAGCTACGGGATTCACGTTGCCCAGCTTGCTAACCTACCTAACTCTTTAATCAAGCGGGCTAATGAACTGCTTGAAAACTTTGAGAATCAAGGTGAAAGCGTGCAAGCTCCAAAGTTGGAAAGTGGGCAGCTGTCATTCTTTGATGAGCCAGTGATCAAGGAAGCTTCTCCATTCAGTGCAAAGGAGAAAAAAGCATTGGAGCAAATCAGGGAAATCGATATTTTAGAGATGACGCCAATGCAAGCGATGAATACCCTTTATGAGCTTCACAAAAAATTAAAAAGCTAATTATTGAGAGGTGGCGTAATGGGGAAAATTATTCAGCTAGATGATTTACTTTCGAATAAAATTGCTGCTGGTGAAGTAGTAGAGAGACCTGCATCTGTTGTAAAGGAATTAGTGGAAAATGCGCTAGACGCCAATAGTACGATTATCGAAATCGAAGTAGAAGAAGCAGGTCTTGCGAAAATTCGCATTACAGATAATGGTGATGGAATTGAGGAATCAGATGTATTAATGGCTTTTCAGCGACATGCCACAAGTAAAATCAAAAATGATCAAGATTTATTCCGAATTAGAACGTTAGGGTTTCGTGGAGAGGCCCTTCCAAGTATTGCCTCTGTTTCAAGGATTGAGATCAAGACATCGACAGGTGAAGAGGGAACGCGTCTTGTTTTAGAAGGTGGTCATGTAGAAACCTTCGAAAAAGCATCAAGCCGCAAAGGGACAGATATCATTGTCACAGATTTATTTTTCAATACACCAGCAAGATTAAAATATATGAAAACAGTTCATACAGAGCTTGGAAATATTACCGATATTGTCAATCGTCTTGCCCTTTCTCATCCAGAAGTTTCTTTCCGCCTTATCCACAATGATAGAAAGCTTCTTCATACGAATGGCAATGGGGACGTACGCCAAGTGCTGGCGGCAATCTATGGTCTAAATATCGTTAAAAAAATGATTCCGATTGAAGCGACTTCACTTGATTTTACCATTCGTGGCTGGCTTGCTTTGCCTGAGATAACGAGGGCATCGCGCAATTATATTACAACGATGGTTAATGGTAGATTTATTAAAAACTATCCATTGGTAAAATCAATTCAAGAAGGATATCATACTCTTCTTCCAATTGGACGTTTTCCAATAGTTTTGCTCAACGTTGAAATGGACCCGATTTTGGTGGATGTCAATGTACATCCTTCAAAAATGGAAGTGCGATTTAGTAAAGAAGCTGAGTTGAATCAGCTTGTAACAGAAACGATTAAAAACGCTTTTCACCAAAAAGAACTTATTCCAGAAGGTTTGAAGCGGGAAGCAAAACAGGTAGAAAGATCGGAGCAGCCCTCTTTCGATTTCGAGCATCTTCCAGTTGCTAAAGAAGCGCAACCGGCATTTTCTTTTGAAGAATTTCCGCAGGTTGAAGTGCAGGAAACAATAAGGGAACTTCCTGTTAGACCGATAGAAAGCAGCCAAGTTAAAGCCGCACGCTCATTTGTTGAGGAGGAAATGATTGCTTCAGCACCAGCAACTGTCAGCAAAGATGAAGCAAACGTTGAATCAAGAGTCCCACCGTTATATCCGATTGGTCAAATGCATGGAACCTATATTTTGGCTCAAAATGAAAAGGGACTTTACATTATTGATCAACATGCCGCACAAGAAAGAATTAAATATGAATATTTTCGTGAGAAAGTAGGACAGGTTGAAAGCGAGCTTCAAGAGATGCTTGTACCTTTAACTTTTGAATACTCGGCAGATGAAGCGATTAAAATTATGGAGCATAAGGAGCAGCTTGAAGAAGTTGGTGTATTTTTAGAACCTTTCGGAATCAATAGCTTTATTGCACGCTCTCATCCGCAGTGGTTTCCAACAGGACTGGAAAAGGAAATTATTGAAGAAATGCTCGAACAACTGCTCACAATGAAAAAAGTCGATATAAAGAAACTGCGAGAGGAAGCAGCGATCATGATGAGCTGCAAAGCTTCGATAAAAGCAAATCATTATTTGCAAATGAGTGAAATTCAAGCACTTTTGGATCAGTTAAGAAGATCATCGGATCCATTCACATGCCCACACGGAAGACCGATCATTATTCATTACTCAACATATGAAATGGAAAAGATGTTTAAACGCGTGATGTAGAGGGGTTTCTAAGGAATTAGAAACCTCTTTTAATGGTTTAAAAAACCCTTGCTATGCTAGCAGGGATTCCTGAGAGCTTAATAGCGTGGTAATAAAGAACCCCACTTCGTAGGATAAAGTTGTCCCAACCACTTTAACTCACTTTCGAAGAAGGTCATTCTTTATGAAGGACATGAACTGTTTAGCACATACAGCATGGAATGGTGAGTATCCCACCAAAATAAAGTGTATCGTATTGACGGGTTACTTAAAAAGAAAAAGTAGTCTAATGATATTTGTTCGGCATGCAAGTTTGTAAAATCCCTATGACTATTGAAAGTTATGGTGTCGAGAATTCCACGTTAATAACGGGGATCAAGAATTACTTTAATCCAGTCCAAGTAAATCGATAACATACGGTGTGACTGTATTGTTATAGATCCAAGCGATGAAAAACGTCAATAAAGTTAATCCCACCATTGATAATGCAGTGTAAACAATTTTATTTTTTTGAGTGGAAGCATGTTTGCTTACTTTATATGAATAAAATCCAATGGAGGCACCAATCATATTTATCATGATATCCTCTGCATCAAAGCTGCCTAAATAAGTTACCATTTGCATCGTTTCCATGACTAGAATAAAAAGCAAAAACAGTCCTATAAACTTAAAGTAGGTATTTAACTGCTTTTTAAAAACCATCGGTACGAGTACTCCAAATGGAATAAATGCTATAAGGTTGCCGAGAGCAAAAACCCATAGTTTGAACGTATCTATTGAAAAACTCTTTGGTAGCCATAAAGGAATTCGAAGTGGTAATAGTGAATATCGATATTCTCGTATTTCAGCTAATTGTGGGCGCCCAAATCCGAAAAACATGAAATATACCAATACGATGATGTAAAAGAAAAAAATGGTAATGAGGTATCGATTTTTTGTTTGTAATGTCAAATTTATGTTCACACTCCTAGTATAAATTTTAAGGTATACACGATATTTAAGTCTTACTAAAAATTATACATGTCTTTAGAAGTTAAGAGTAAGAGTTTTAAGTAACCTTCGTTCATTTCATCTAATTCTTCATTTCGCCTTACCGCAAAATTAGTATTTTTAACTATTTTTCTGAATCGATGTTTTATATTTCATAAAAATAGCTTTTCTGATTAAATATTTCTTTTCCCAAATCAGTCCATCATTATAGTGAGAGCATTAATTTTAAAAAATAGAGCCCAATGCCTAACCTGTCTTAAAGAACGTATACAGGTTAGGCATTTTTTATAAAAATCCGAATTCGTTAAAAGGATATTTATTTTGCTATCCCTATAACAACAGTGTTTATCGCAATATCGAGCGGAAAAGTGAATGTTTTTTGAATAAAGGAAGTGGTAAAGTGATTTTTCTCACTACGATGAGAATCATTCGCAATTATGCTGAAAGTGAGAAAACTAAGGGAGGGAATTTTAATGAAAGCTTCTGATCATGTTCAAGATGAAATAAATGTTGAAAAAGAAAATATGGATAAACTTGCCACATCAAAATTGGGTACGTGGATCTCAGTCGGCGTGGTTGCAGCCGTTATTCTAGTTACTTACTTTATATTATTCGGATTCTACATGGATAGAATTTAAAGGAGGAGAATATGATGCACCTTGATGAAAAAATTTGGTTAACACTGAGCTTCGGCATCATCATGATATTTATGTTGATTACTGGCTATCAAGCATTTGCATTGGAAATGGGACCGCCAAGTCATAATGAAATAATAGATCCGCAAAAAGTGGATGAAACGGCTCCATTTGATGAACCTGGAATAAAACAAATTGGCGAAAAGGAATATGAAGTGGTGATGACTTTACAAGTATTCAGTTTTACGCCAATGGAGCTTGAAATACCTGCAGGTTCAACCGTACACTTCACGTTAACTTCAAAGGACGTTGTACACGGATTTCAAGTAGCGAATACGAATATTAATGCAATGGTCATGCCAGGACATATCCAAAAAATTTCGCAGAAATTTTCTGAGCCTGGTGAGTATTTAGTGCTATGCAATGAATATTGCGGTGCAGGACATCAGTTAATGAGCACGACGATTACGGTTAAATAAAGGAGGGAATGAAAGTGGACGCGGCTATTGAACAAAATAGAAGAGCAGCAGTTATCAGTGAAAAAAAGAATAAGGTTTTAGGCGTTTGTTTAGAGGATGCGCGAATATCGAAATCATATTTAGCTGTCGCTTTTGTCGCTTTACTGCTCGGGGGATTGCTAGGTTTATTGCAAGGGTTGAACCGGGCAGGGGTTCTGGAATTACCAGCTTGGCTAAATTATTATCAAATATTGACCGCACATGGACTGTTACTCGTTGTTGTACTTTCTGCATTTTTTACGATCGGATATTTTTACGCGGGTCTTTCCCATACATTAGGTGGTCTCTTACCAAAGGTGCGAAAACTTGCTTGGATTGGATTCTGGACAAAAATGGTAGGGCTTGTCTTGGTTGTTGTTCCAGTTCTAATGAATGAGGCTTCTGTTATGTATACATTCTATCCACCAATGGCAGCCCATCCAGTCTTCTATTTTGGGTTAGTATTGGTTGTATTAGGAATTTGGATACTGGCAACAGGAGCATTCATCAACGTGGCTCATTGGAGGAAGAATCATAAAGGACAACATCTTCCAATCTTAGCATTTTTTGCAACTGGGGTGTTTGTGTTATTGGTCGGAGCAACTGCATTCGTTGCTGTGGAAGTACTATTTATGATTATTCCATGGTCTCTCGGTTGGGTCGAGACGATTAATGTTATGGTTGCGAGAACATTATTTTGGGCATTTGGACATACGGCGGTCAACATCTGGTATTTAACAGCTGTATCTGCGTGGTATGTTATCGTACCAAAAATCATTGGGGGGACAAGATGGAATGATTATTTAACTCGCGTCGTTGTGATTGCACTTGTCATTATGAATATTACAGGTGGTTTCCACCATCAGATTGTTGACCCAGGTATATCACTTCCGATCAAATTTATGCACGTATTTATGAGTCTTGCTATTGGTTTTCCTTCATTAATGACTGCCTATGCGATGTTTAGAGTTTTTGAGCGTACAGGTCGAAGGAAAGGTGGCAAGGGGGCACTTGGTTGGTTTAAGAAACTTCCATGGGGGGACGTTCGCTTCCTATCTCCTTTTATCGCAATGGCAGCTTTTATCCCAGCCGGAGCAGGTGGGATCGTGCAAAGTACAAATCAATTAGATCAGGTGGTTCATAACACGATGTGGATAGTGGGGCACTTCCATTTAACACTTGGAATGTCAGTGGTCATGACATTCTTTGGAATTAGCTACTGGTTAGTACCTTACCTTTCAAAACGGGTGTTAACTCCACAAATGAATAAATTAGGTATTATTCAAACAATTATTTGGACGGTAGGAATGGTAATCATGGCTATCTCCATGCATGCAGCTGGATTGTTTGGTTCCCCGAGAAGGACATCTTTTACGACCTATGGAGATTTTGCAGAGACATTAGGATGGAATCCATTGATGACAGCGGTTGGCATAGGTGCAACCCTTTTGTTAATTGCGGTAATTCTGCAGGTCTATGCAGTATTTAATATGATGTTCTTTGCGCCAAAAGGGGAAGTCGAATTCCCAATTGCTGAGATCGAACAAGATGAAGCACCAACACCGTATATGACAGAACGCTGGGGAATCTGGGTGGTTGTGATGCTCATTGTAATCGCCATGGCCTATGTATTGCCATTAACAGATATGATCGTTAATGCCCCACCTGGATCTCCACCGTTTAAGACATGGTGATTTTATTGAAAAAGAGATAGATCAGATGTCGGGTTGTCTCTTTTGAAATTATGGATGGGAACAAAATTAGGAAGTGATCGCATGTTCAAAAACCGGCATAATGCAATATCGTTACTGGTTGTTTTCTTATTCGGAGTTGTTTTGTTATTTATCGGAACAGATGGGTTCACAGCTTTTACAGAAGAAACGGCTAGGGTTAATCGATTAATACAAGAAAAGCCTGTTTTTCCTGATGTCACATTGGAGGATAGCAAAGGGAGAACGTATCCTATTTCTGAGTTTGAAGGGAAATTCATGTTTATCACTTTCCTGTACACAGCATGTGGAACGGTTTGTCCTCAATTAGAATACAATATGGCTCAAGTATATGATTTGCTACCACAGAAGTATATGGGAGAAGAGATTGTCTTTCTTAGCATTAGCTTTGATCCTGAACGAGATGACCCAGAAACATTGGAAAGATATCGAAAAGCTTTTAAAAGTGATGGGGAAACATGGAGAATGGCAAGGATTGTGGACAAAACAGAGCTTAATACTTTACTTGAAAAATTCGGTGTAATCGTCATCCCTGATGGTCAAGGGAACTTTACTCATAATTCAGCTTTTTATCTCGTCGATAAAACTGGCAGTCTCATAGAGGTGATGGATTTTACAAATATTGAGGAGGCAGCTGAAAAAGTTGAAAGAATACTTGCCGGTGAGCAGGTGAGCAAGAGATGACACAATTTATCTATGGCTTATTATTATATATTTTCTTGATGCTCCCACCTGTTGCTGCTCTTTTTGAATCTATGATGATAACCCATATGCATATGCAAATGCCCATGCTGGTCATTTCAGGTTTCTTAATGTCTGGCCTTTTATTGAGACGATCCCATCTTTTTCTCGAAAAGTGGAACCATAATGGTATACCAGGGATCACCCTTTTTATGATGATAATGATATATTGGACTATTCCTCGAACAATGGATGAAGCATTAACGATGCAAACTATGGAGATTTGGAAGTTTATTAGCTTACCATTTTTGGCAGGAGTGCCACTGAGGGATAGTTGGAAGAAGCTAACAAAGGCATGGAAAAATTTCATTATTTTTATTTTTACAGTCAAGTATTTTGGAATGGGAGCTTTATATATATGGTCGGAAGAGTCGTTATGTAATAATTATTTAGTCATTGATCAATTAACACTTGGCTGGGGATTTATTACGACAGCTATATGCTTAGTCATTTACTTAGTCTATGCTTTTTCAGTGAATCCTTCAGATTATGAATAAAAGTGGAAAAGAGCCCTTGATGACTCATTTACAGCAAAAACAGCACATTAGTGCAAATGTTATATTGACGAGTTTAATGGACTGGATAGAACATTGTTCATTTACTCAACCATTGGTTAAACGTGATAAAGACTCTTTAAAAAGGGAATTTGTTTATTTAAAAATCGATGTAATCGTTATATTTTTAATTTGCTATGTTCGAGAATTCTGAGATTTGTCGGCGCATTTCGCGAAGATCCTTGATTTCTAGAACTTTCAAGACCTCTCTGACTCGATGTTACGTTATAAGAAAGGCCTGCTTTCTTCAAAATGTTCATCGAGTCAGGATAAAAAGCGCCCAAATGGCATGATCGACAACTTTAAACATCATTTTTTTATTGAAATATTCCATCTGCAATTAGAATGTTGCGTGAGATAGTTTGCCTTTAGCAATATAGTTCGATAGCAAGAACAATAAAACATATATAGGAAAAGAATAAATGCTTTTCCAATGGATAGGTTCATACAAATCTAACCACATTGCAATTGGTTCACCAATAAATGCTGCAAGTGCTCCATAGATGATTCCCTTTAGGAAAGGATTCAAATTTGGCATAAATTCAATCATAAGCATCATTGAAACAGGTAATAATGTAAGATCCCATGGTAAATAGCCTGTAATAAATGGAAAAACATTATATGGGTATGTCCAAAGGCCGAATTGGAGGCCGATTGAATCAAGTATTAATGCAATAATCGCCATGAAAAATCCAGCGCGAATGAGATCGCCTCTATTGTGGCGATTATGTAATTTGAACCAAATAATCCACGGCAAAATACTTAAAGCGAACCCTAGCCACCATCTTGGGGTAAACAGAATCATCTTTTGCCAAATATCCACAAATGATTCATGGGCTTGATTGTACAAGGAATATATTTTTTTAATATCTTTATTTATTTCTGAAGCTTTCATTTGCACCCCAGCCATTTCACTCATCAATGAATCTTGCCGATATATCGTTAGCATTTCATTTCAATTGTACAATTATGCAGAAAATATCCGTTTTGATAGAAAAACACTGGTTTGAAATGCTTTAATAAATCATAATATAGTGGTAGACGAGGAGGTGGTTATTATTTGCTGTTTTTCATATCCTTGTTACTAATAATCGTGATAACAGTCTTCATTATATTTCTAATCGTTGTTTTATCAAAACGTAAGGAAGGGGGAGAGAGTTTGGTCAGACATCTCTATGTATACCTTGTTCTTTTTGCCACATTAATGATGGTGATTGGCGGCGGAATTTCAATCTTTATGGCAACAGCGGACTTATTTAGTCCACCATCTTATTATCAGACCTATTCTGATTTTAAAATCATGAGACAAAGTGAAAAAATAGAAGGTCAACAAACGGTTACGTTAACGGAGGAGCAATTACGAGCAGAGTACGAGCAATTAATGGAGGATGAGAGAGAGCGACAAAAGGAGAATGCCAAAAACCAAATGATTAAAAGCTTAGGATTTATTATTATTCCACTGCCTATTTTCCTTTATTTTAATAAGTGGCGCCGAAAATCAATTGAATAGGAATGAGAAGGAGTACCGTTAGAGCATGGCCTACTTAGCCTGTCCCTTCCTTCCTTTTTAACTGTCTGTATATATAATGGACTACTTTAACGAAGGGGAGGAAATGAAATGTCAAGGTTTTGAAGAGGTTGTATAACCATAACGAATTATACAACCTCTCAAGCCAAGCTGCCTGTTAACGTTCGCTTTTTTAACAGCGTCAGTTGTTGATAGCTTCATGGCGTTTTTTCGCCTGATAACTGAATAAAATGTTTTACATGCACTTCAAAGGTCATTGCTATCAAATTATTACCCACATTTGTTGGCAATTAAAGCGCCTTTCCTTGTATTTTTATATCAGTTAAGAAAGTAATAAGGCACTTTTTTTATATCGCACCTTGCGAACTAATGTCACACTCATCCTGCTAAATCGACAGTTATTTAAGTGTAATGGAACGCTGTCCGGAAAAAGCTTTACTTAATGGAGCAGTTCAAAATGAAAATATTTTGAGAACATCTTTTGTTTTTTATTTTGCTGCTTGGCGAAGTTTTTTCATAATACTAAGTGATTCGCCTGTTCCTAATGCGACAGATTCAAGTGGGCTTTCTGAAAGCTGAACGGGTACAAAAATTTCTTTACTTAACCATTCTTCCATTCCGTTTAAGAGTGAGCCACCACCTGTCAGAACAACACCTCTATCAACAATATCTCCACTCAACTCTGCCGGACATTCTTCTAAAGTAGCACGGATTGCTTCCAGCATATGGAGTAAGGATTCTTTTAACGTTTCGCGAATTTCGTAAGATGATAGAGTGATTGTTTTCGGTAAACCAGTTACTAGATCCCGTCCGCGAATCTCCATCTTTAGTTCTTCATGATCTACGAGGGCATGACCAATTTCCATTTTTACTTGCTCAGCAGTTCTTTCTCCGATAAGGACATTATAATTTTTACGAACATATTGAATAATTTCCTCATCTAGTCGATCTCCGCCAATATTGATCGATTGAGCTGCGACTACGCCTCCAAAAGAAATAATCGCCACTTCCGTAGAGCCGCCTCCAATATCAACAATCATATTGGCAACAGGCTCATCAACGGGAAGCCCTGACCCGATCGCAGCAGCAACAGGCTCTTCAATTAAAAAGACTTGCTTCGCACCTGCATTACGTGCAGCGTCTTGAATCGCCCGTTTGTCTACACTAGTTGCTGCCGAAGGGGTACAAATGATCACATTGGGTTTTCGAACGTTTACGCCAGATTTATTCATAGCTTGCTTCATAATGATTTTTAAAAGCTCTGTCGTAATATCATAGTCCGCAATGACTCCATTTTTTAGAGGACGAATGACATGGATATGAGGAGGTGTTTTACCAACCATTTCCTTCGCTTCTTGACCGAAAGCAATCACTTTTTTTGTACGAACATCAACGGCTACTAATGAAGGTTCATTTAACGTAATTCCTTTATTTTTGCTATAGACTAATATATTTGCAGTTCCTAAGTCAATTCCGATTTCATTTGCTGCAAGCATTTCTTTCCCCACCTATTCTCTATTTTCTTGATGACATCTATGCTGTAGTAAATAGAATTAATATAAAAATTACAGTTTGTTCATGTCTTTATATAAATTAGCATGGAAGTGGTTCATTTAGGGGGTTGTTATATAAACGTTAAGGAAATGTAATGTAAAATGGAAAATTTGTAAATTGAGTCCGAAGGTGAATAAACTGGATATTTTTGGACATACTAATTAAATGTTGAAAGTTTCTCGTATTTCACAATCATTTAGTTCATAAACTTTAAAAAATGAATCGACATATTTGTTAAAAAATATTACAAATGAAGAAAATAGCCTTTAAATGTGTTACGATGAGAATTAGCAGTTTTACTGCGGTAAAAACACAAATGGATAGTAAAGGCGTGGAGGTAGTGGACAGTAAAGAAAAAGTCCTTGTTTTACTTGGACCTACTGCTGTAGGAAAGACGAAAATGAGCATTGAATTGGCCAAGCGTTTCAATGGTGAAATCATTAGTGGTGATTCGATGCAAGTATATAAAGGAATGGATATAGGCACCGCAAAAATCACAAATGATGAGATGGAGGGAATTCCCCATCATTTAATTGATATTAAAGCACCCAATCAATCGTTCTCTGTTGCAGAATTTCAAATGCTTGTTCGTGAAAAAATTGCAGATATCACCAATCGCAATAGGCTGGCGATGATCGTTGGCGGTACTGGCTTGTACATTCAGTCCGTCATTTATGATTATCAATTTTCGAGCGCCCCATCGGATGAAGAATTTCGAAAAAGCATGGAATTAAAAGCGGAAAAAGAAGGAAAAGAAGTGCTTTACCAAGAGCTTCTCGTCATTGATCCGCTTGGTGCTAGGAATATTCATCCCAATAATGTGCGCAGAGTGATAAGAGCTCTTGAAATATTCCATTGTACTGGAAAGACAATGGGCCAATTCCAAGATAAACAAACGGCAGATTTATGCTATGACACGGCACTAGTCGGGTTAACGATGAAAAGAGAACAACTATATGAGCGCATTGACAAGCGGGTAGACATCATGATCGAGCAAGGATTAGTAGATGAAGTGCAAGGATTGTATCAATCTGGACTTAGAGATTGCGGCTCGGTCCAAGCGATTGGCTATAAGGAACTGTACGATTATTTTGATGGGAAACTCCCATTAAATTTAGCCGTTGAGCAATTAAAGCAAAATTCTCGCCGTTATGCAAAACGGCAGCTAACGTGGTTTCGCAACAAAATGGATGTTCAGTGGTTTGATATGTCAGATGTGACCGACAACGTAACATTTACAAAAAAAATTGCGGAAATTTCCACGTATATTGAAGGAAAGCTGAAAATAAAATCGAATACATATTAATAGAGATAAAAGAGGAGGATCCCAGATGAAACAATCCATTAATATTCAAGATCAATTCTTAAATCAATTGCGTAAGGACGGAAGCAGCGTTACAGTTTTTTTATTAAATGGTTTCCAACTAAGAGGTCAAATAAAAGGCTTTGATAACTTCACCGTATTGTTTGAATCAGAAGGCAAGCAGCAGCTTGTTTATAAACATGCAATTTCGACCTTTGCCCCACAAAGAAATGTGCAAATTGATTTAGAAAATCCTTCACAATCGTAAAATACAAAGGCTCGCTTCAATACGAAGTGAGCCTTTTTATTTTTCTATCGAGGGGGGATTTTCCCGGTCTGGAGTATGAAGCTGGCTTAGCGCTAGCTGTTCATATGAGCGTTTCCTTGCTCGAAAATCAGTTCGTACAATAGCCACTAAGGAAAACGACCTTAATTTATTCTCATTGGCAATATATTTAAAGGATGAAAGGGTTTTTAATAAAAACTTTAATGAAATAGGTTTAAATTGAATACATATAGTATAGTTAACATTTTTAACCTAGGCTATTTTAACAGGGTGGTTGCTTAGCTGTTATTGCATTATTTTCTCCTTTTTTCATCTACGAAAGAATCGGGATTTCATGAAGAACCGAACATCAACAGCTTCATAGGTCAACTTGTGCAAAAGTGAAATTAGGCTAGTGTCACGAAAATGATCTCATCTGAGTATGATGATGATAAATAATTCTTTTGAGATGGAGAAGCGGTGCTTTTTCGTAAACATGGCCGATTCACCCAACTATTGAATTTTTCTGAATTCAACTAGAGAAAACAGCTTTTAGAAATGTGAGGTGAAAGCTTTGGACCAACCTATTCGTATGAAAAATAACGGTCAAATTAGCATTGTTCTTAATTCACAAATAAGAAAAACGGTTGCGAAGGAGTTGCCCGATGTAAAAGTGGTTCCAAAGACGATTCCACAGGAGCATGCAGCTTTAAAGGAAATTGAGGAGGAACTTGGTACATTAGTGGGAATGGAAGAAATGAAGAAAACGATTAAAGAAATATATGCCTGGATATATATTAATAAAAAACGAGAAGAAGAAGGGCTAAAAGTCGGAAAACAGGCACTTCACATGATGTTTAAAGGAAATCCCGGCACAGGCAAAACAACGGTTGCAAGACTAATCGGGAAGTTATTCCAAAAAATGAATGTTCTTTCTAAAGGCCATCTTATCGAGGCAGAAAGAGCAGATTTGGTAGGGGAGTACATTGGTCATACAGCTCAAAAAACGAGAGATTTAATCAAAAAGGCAATGGGTGGTATTTTGTTTGTAGATGAAGCATACAGCTTAGGGCGCGGCGGTGAGAAAGATTTTGGAAAAGAAGCGATCGATACGATGGTCAAGCATATGGAGGATAAACAACATGACTTCATACTTATTCTTGCCGGTTACTCAAGAGAGATGGATCAGTTTTTAACGTTAAATCCCGGCCTTTATTCACGCTTCCCACTTGTGATCGACTTTCCTGATTATACCATTGATCAATTAATGGAAATTGGTGACAAGATGCTTCAGGAAAAAGAGTATACATTAAGTCATGAAGCAGAGAAAAGGCTGCGCGATCATTTATATTGGATTAAAAATTCCTTAAACGTAACGAGTTTCTCCAACGGCAGATATATGAGAAATGTTATTGAAAAATCGATTCGTGCCCAATCGATGCGCTTACTCATGCAAAATCAATTCGATCGCCATGATTTAATGACGATCCGAAGTAATGATTTAATCCTTGATGAAGGCTGACGAAACGTCAGCCTTCTATGATCTGAAGCTCGATATTAACTTTCGATGTTTCGCTTTTTTGCATGAATCGATAGATTAAATCGTTTTGGAAGTTTCCAATTGTATGTGTACGATAATACACGTAAAAAAACGATGATGATAAAAAGAGTGTACAATTCAAAGGAAGTCACGGTCCATTTTAAGCCGATTGCGATCCCTGCTAAAATCGCCCACACCGCATATATCTCTGCGCTTAATACCAGTGGTTTTCTTCCTGCTAATAAATCGCGGATGATCCCACCGCCGCTTCCAGTCAGTACTGCCGCGACAATAACGGCGCTTAGGGGCAACTCCATTTTTACAGCATAGAGAGCTCCTTGAATTGCGAAAGCTGACAAACCGATGGCGTCAAAAAGGTTACCCCATCTTTGCCACACTTTAAGGAGATTATTAAGGAAGAAGAAGACGAGCGTTATCGATAAAAGAGCAACCTGAAAAAAGGGTCCTTGCTCCCATAATGCTGAAACTGGTACACCGATAAGTAGGTTGCGAATCGCCCCTCCTCCGAAAGCAGTTACAATCCCTAATATGTAAACTCCTAAAATATCATAATCTTCTTCCATTGCAATAATCGCTCCGCTAATAGCAAATGCGACGGTGCCGATCATACTCAATACTTCCCAGGTCATTCTTGTATTCTCCTCTAAATGATAAATTCGCCCACTTTAAACAAACAACTTGATTTTATCACGGAGCATGTTTGCAATGAAAGACATTTATTTTTTGCAAAATTCGTGTTCACTCTTCTTTTTTGATATGATGAATTCGAAGTGCATTAGCTCACCTAATATCTAATTCATATAGATGCTTTAAGGACAGGAGGAAATGATTTGTCAAAACAAGAAGCGAGTATTGAAAAAGTGATCATTGTAGGTTGTCAAACAACAGAGGATGATCTTCGCTATCAATATTCAATGGAAGAACTTGAGTCATTAACAGAAACTGCAAAAGGAAAGGTAGTCGCAAAATTAATTCAAAAAAGAGAACGGATTCATCCGTCTACTTACATCGGTAAGGGAAAGGTGACAGAATTAAAGGCATTGGAAGCAGAGCTGGAGGCTGAGCTGATTATTTTTAATGATGAACTGTCTCCAAGTCAAGTGCGAAACCTTTCTGCAGAGTTAGAAGGGAGGATTATTGATCGAACACAATTAATTTTGGACATCTTCGCGACGAGAGCCCGTTCAAAGGAAGGGAAGCTACAGGTGGAATTAGCACAGCTTCAATATCTCTTACCAAGACTCGGTGGTCAAGGGCTTCACCTCTCAAGATTGGGAGCTGGAATTGGGACAAGGGGACCTGGGGAAACGAAGCTTGAAAGCGATCGCCGCCATATCCGCCGTAGAATTGATGATATCAAGACCCAGCTCAGTGTTATTGTCCAGCATCGTGATCGTTACCGTGAAAGACGAAAGAAAAACAAAGCGTTCCAAATTGCACTGGTTGGCTATACGAACGCAGGGAAGTCGACCTTATTTAACCGCTTGACAGAAGCTGATTCATTTGAAGAAAATCAATTATTTGCAACGCTTGATCCAATGACTCGAAAAATGATTTTACCAAGTGGGTTTGGCACTCTTTTAACAGATACGGTTGGCTTTATCCAAGATTTGCCTACAACGCTTATTGCTGCCTTCCGTTCAACGCTTGAGGAGGTGAAGGAGGCTGACTTAATTCTTCATCTCGTCGATATGTCCAGTGAAGATTATTATCAGCATGAGCAAACGGTCCATAAACTATTGGTGGATTTAGAAGTTCAGCAAATTCCGCAGCTAACGGTTTACAATAAAAAGGATCAGCAGCACGGTGATTTTGTTCCGACGGCAAAGACCGAAACAATCCTAATTAGTGCGTTTGATGAACAAGATCGCATGCGATTAAAAAAACAAATTGAACAGATTGTATTGCAAGCAATGGAATTTTACCATGTAGAGGTTCCATCAACAGAAGGAAAGCTGTTAGCGCAACTTAAGAATGATACCATACTAAGAGAGCTTCGTTTTCATGAGGAAAAACAATTATACGTATGCAAAGGCTATTGTTTGACAGATCATCAAATACTTGGCCAACTTTATCACTATTCGATTAAGTGAAATGATATTTGATATATAGAAGGAGAACAGCATGTATCAGCAATTAACATATGGCAAGCAGTTAGAAAAAATCATGATAGAAGTAGAGGAACAAGTGCAGGATTTGCATCAAGAGATTGACGAACGAATCGATCGCAATCAATTTCGAGTGCTTTCAAGTTTTCAGCATCATCGTGTAAGTGACTCGCATTTTATTCCATCAACCGGTTATGGTTATGATGACATTGGTCGAGATACATTAGAGGATATTTACGCAGAGGTATTTGGTGGTGAGGCTGGGTTAGTTAGACCTCAAATCATTTCAGGAACTCATGCCATTTCCATTTCCCTCTTTGGAGTACTTAGACCTGGTGATGAACTTCTTTACATAACAGGAAAGCCTTATGACACACTCGAAGAAATTGTTGGTATTAGGGGAAGTGGAGTTGGTTCGTTAAAGGAATATGGGATTTCTTATAACAGTGTTCCTTTAACAGTAGAAGGGGATATTGACTACCCGGCAGTTAAACAAGCGATGAAGCCTAATACGAAAATGATTGGTATTCAGCGCTCTAAAGGCTATGCGAATCGTCCTTCTTTTACAGTTGAGCAAATAAAGGAAATGATTGATTTTGTAAAAAAGATTCATCCGAAAGTCGTCGTTTTTGTCGATAATTGTTACGGAGAATTCGTGGAAGAGCTTGAACCATGTCATGTCGGGGCAGATTTAATGGCTGGTTCATTGATCAAGAATCCCGGCGGTGGCCTTGTTAAAACCGGCGGTTATATTGTCGGCAAAAAAGAATGGGTCGAGGCTTGCGCTTATAGACTTACGTCGCCTGGGATTGGGAGAGAAGCAGGGGCATCCCTTTATAGTCTACAAGAAATGTATCAGGGCTTTTTTATGGCGCCGCATATCGTTGGGCAAGCTTTAAAAGGAGCGATCCTTACCGCAGCCACGCTTGAAAAGCTGGGAATGAATACAAATCCAAAGTGGGATGCCGTGCGGACGGATTTAATCCAGTCTGTCCAGTTTGATGAACGAGAGAAGATGATTGCTTTTTGCCAAGCGATTCAATTTTCTTCTCCTATTAATTCTCATGTAACGCCATATCCGAGTTATATGCCTGGCTATGAAGATGATGTCATTATGGCAGCAGGCACGTTTATCCAAGGAGCGAGTATAGAACTTACCGCTGATGGACCGACCCGTCCACCATATGTGGCATACGTTCAAGGGGGATTAACATATTCACATGTCAAAATAGCGATTTGCATCGCACTAAATCATTTATTAGAAAAGAAGCTCCTGAGTATTGATGAAAAATAATAGGTAAATAGCTCAAAAGATCAAAGAAAAATAATATTTAAAAAAATCATGTAATATAACCTAACATCTGTTGACAGAAAACCTAACATTAAATATAATAAAAGCATGATAGAAAGGTGGAGAGAAAATCGCATGAGCGGAAGTGAAATTCGTCGTACGATGCCACTATTTCCAATAGGAATTGTGATGCAATTAACTGATTTAACTGCTCGGCAAATCCGCTACTATGAGGAACACCAATTGATTTCTCCGGCGCGAACAGAGGGAAATAGGAGAATGTTTTCTCTTAATGATATTGACCTTTTGCTTGAGATTAAGGATCTTATTGACCAAGGAGTTAATCTTGCTGGAATTAAACAACTTTTTGCTGTGAAGGAGAAAGAAGTAGTAACTGAGGAGATGGAGAAAGAAGCTAAAAAAGTAAGACGTGAATTATCTGATGATGAATTGAGGAGGATTTTAAGGGCTGAAATGATGCAAGCTGGTCGTTTCAATCGTTCTTCCCTTCGTCAAGGAGATATGTCTCGCTTTTTTAAGTCATAAAAGCTTTTCCTAGCATGTCACTAGTTGGGAGAGGCCAACAAGAAGTAAAAATAGGGAGGAAGTAGAATGGCGAAGTTTACTAAAGATGATATCAAAAGAATGGCGAGTGAGGAAAACGTAAAGTTTATCCGCCTGCAGTTCACTGACATTTTAGGAACAATCAAAAATGTGGAGATTCCTATCAGTCAGCTCGAAAAAGCCTTGGACAATAAAATGATGTTCGACGGATCCTCTATTGAAGGATTTGTTCGAATCGAAGAATCTGACATGTATTTATATCCTGATTTAGATACATGGGTCATTTTCCCTTGGACTGCTGAAAAAGGAAAAGTTGCACGCTTAATTTGTGATATTTACAATCCAGACGGCACTCCATTTTTAGGAGATCCACGTAATAACTTACGACGTATCTTGAAAGAAATGGAAGAGTTAGGCTTCACTGACTTCAATCTGGGACCAGAGCCAGAGTTCTTTTTATTCAAGTTAGACGAAAAAGGAGACCCGACTCTTGAGTTAAATGATGCCGGTGGTTACTTCGACCTAGCTCCAACTGATTTAGGGGAAAACTGTCGCCGTGATATCGTACTAGAATTAGAGGAAATGGGCTTTGAAATCGAAGCTTCTCACCATGAGGTGGCACCTGGTCAGCATGAAATTGATTTCAAATATGCAGATGCAATCACTGCATGTGACCAAATCCAAACTTTTAAACTAGTAGTAAAAACGATTGCTCGTAAGCATGGTTTACATGCCACATTCATGCCAAAACCATTATTCGGTGTTAACGGCTCTGGAATGCATTGCAACGTATCATTGTTTACTAACGGTAAAAATGCATTTTTTGATACAACTGGAAACTTAGAGCTCAGTGATACCGCACGTCAATTCATTGCAGGTATCATCAAACACGCACCAGCGTTTACAGCAGTAACAAACCCAACAATTAACTCTTACAAGCGTTTAGTACCTGGATATGAAGCTCCATGTTATGTAGCATGGTCTGCTAGAAACCGTTCACCATTAATTCGGATCCCTGCTTCTCGCGGTCTAAGCACTCGTGTTGAGGTGCGAAGCGTTGATCCATCAGCTAACCCATATTTAGCAATGGCTGTTCTTTTAAGCGCTGGTCTAGACGGCATCAAGAATAAATTAACTCCTCCAGCTCCTGTTGATCGTAACATTTACGTGATGTCAAGAGAAGAGCGCATTGAGGAAGGAATTGTAGATTTACCTGCTACTTTAGCGCAAGCATTAGATCAGCTTAGAGCAGATGAAATCATGACTGCTGCTCTTGGAGAACATATTTTAGAACATTTCTTAGAAGCAAAAGAGATCGAGTGGGATATGTTCCGTACACAAGTCCATCCATGGGAAAGAGAGCAATATATGCAAATGTATTAATGTTTATAGCCTTTGGCGCTCTGAGCGTCAGGGGCTTTTTGTTTGTGAAAAAGAAACCATGGGCTTGGCCTTGGGTTCCAAAAAGCTTACAGCGTGGTATTAAAAAACTCTTCCGTAGTGCCGATAAATTAGAATTTATTAATATTATGAAAGTGGAGATTAAAAATGGTTAACCAGTTATATTTTCATTTCAAGTTGAACCTATAATACAAATGGTGGTGTTTCTTTCAAAAGGAGAAGAATTGAAGTATAGGAACAGAGTTGGCGTTGTAGCATTAAATTAAAATACATATAAATTTTAAGACCTAAGCCGTACATTAAATTAGACCTTAGGGATATAGAAAGAGTTATCTGTATGTGCTAAATTGTAGTTGTTGTAATTGTAATGTATGTTATTTTAAAGGAGGGAATCTGTGAAAAAAGAAATACGTATTTCAGAAAAACTATTGTTGGCTGGATTTAGTTTTATGTTTTTTTTTATGATCGTACAAGATTGGGTTCCTTTAGGTTCATTTAATGACGTTCAAGCCATTAGAGAAGCAAATTCATATAATGAATTAATCACTGTTACATTGATTAATGTAGGGCAAATTTTAATATTAATGGGCTTGTTAGTTAAATTCATGGGAAAAAGGTATCCAATCTGGGTTAAACTTTGGCTAATAATCCACCAGTTATGTATTTTTGTTGGAGTGCTAATATCCTGGTGGATTCCTTACTTATTTGGGTATGGTGCAGAACAAAAAGTCGAAAGATATAATCAAATGTTTGGAGATACCCATTCTTTCCTTCCAGTAATGAATGGAATTGTTCCAAATACGCTTCATTTCCTTTTTCATATCACTCTATTATTCGGTATTATTATCGTGCTTTATATTTCCTTTACCTCTTCAAGAAACACGAAAAATTATAATAACAGTTATTCTGTAAATTAAACTAAATGCTTCTTTAATTTTTCTTATAATTAACCACTAGTGTTGCATTACTTTATAAGACTACTTTTCTTCATTTTCTAGTGTTACAGTTGTTCATCCATGAGAAAAGAGAGCAATATCGCAAAAGTATTAATTAGTAAAATCCTTGATAGCATTATTGAGGGTTTTTGTTTTGACTTGTAATATTTAAAGAAGTAAAAATCGAAATGATGAGTGAGAGGAGAGGATATCACTGATCAATAGAAAAGTAAGATTTGAACATTCTCATTTGGATCATTCAAACGAGAAATCATTTTTTTAGGTTTTGTTGTATATCGGTGTTGATTTTAGGCTCATTCCGTATGAAACCTTGGTTTCACACGGAATGAGCCTAAAATCCCTTTTTCAATAATATGTTTAATACAACCTTTAAAAAGACAGAACAAGTAAGGATTAGCTTACGTTCTGTGTGTTATTATGAAATTACTAGAACATTCTCTTTATATTTATAACAAGGAGGAAGTAAGTTGAAAAAAATGATCTGTACTCTTTTGTTAACAGCATCTTTTTTCATTTTTTTAGGACAAGAGCAAGGATATGCAATGGGTCATAGAGCTGGCCCAAATTTTGAAGAGCAGCTTTTTGAGGAGAGTAAAATACGAGCAGCAATCTTGAGAGAGATCCGAAAAATTTATGAGCAAGAAGGATTAACATCAGAAGAAATTAAGAAAGATGGTTATTATCACTTTAATGATGAGCAATCAGAGGTAATCATACAAAGAGTAAAAAATTTCGAAAATACTAATTTAGGAAAAAAGGTTGATAATGCAGTCAATAAAATCCTTGAATTAAGAGATAAGGATATTGAAATCAAAGTAAAAAATGTTGATAAAAGCTATGATGAGTTGGTTGGATTGCAAGATGAGATAATTCAGTATACAAAGGAAATGGGAATTAATGGGGCGATATCTCTTTTTGAAGATAAAAGTATCATTGAATTAGCAACAAAAAATATTACAAGTTGTCAGAAAAAGTTTCTTGAAAAAAATTACGGAGATTACATAAAAATAACTGCTGATTATGAAGAGCCCTTTGAAGCTAAAAATAATGCATTTTCCCAAGGATTTGAAAGTGTAGAAAGAAATAGTGGGAGTGCAATTACAGATAATTATTACAATCTATTAGGAAATGTCACAGGGGAAGTTGATCATTCGACTGTGCGTTCTTGTATACCGGGTTTTGAATCGGTGAAAGCAGGTTATTCGCTGACTTTTGCTCCTTGGGTAGATGTGCAATCTACGTTTGGTTTGAGTCGGTACACTTTTTTAACCAATTAAGCCTATTTCCGCTAAACTATTTAAAAAGCGCCCAATTGTGCGCTTTTTCCTTTGATCAAAACAAACCCGAGGATAGGTGATATGTGATGCCTAACTGGAAAGAGATTGAACGATTATAAAATTTTCGAGAATGAGGGTCTTTCAATGGAATAAATGACCGTATTGATCTGCGCAATTCGCAATTGATTGTGCTTTGGGGAGCGAATCAGGCATGGAGCACGATGGGAAGCGTAACATACAACTATCTTCGGGATAAATGCTCATTATCCTTCAGTCAGCAAAGTCACACGCTTGAGTTAATCATTTTTTTAATGAGGAGATGCCTCTGACGGGATTCGAACCCGTACTCCTTTCGTAAGCATAGGCTAGGGGAGAACACGCTTCCCTACGGATTTTCACCGGCTAGGAATTTCACCTGCCTCAGCTCATTTGCTTTTCGGTGCTTCTGAAACCCTTGCCTTGCGACCCGGTTCTACAATGTTTTCCGGCGCTCTTCCCTTCTAGAGCTACAGAGGCATTTCATAAATTATATTCAATATTTTATGAAGCATCAATATAAACTTTATTAGATAAGCTTTATTAACAGAATTGTTGATAAAACGATTTTTGCCTCATTTCGTGTGATGCTTGGTCTCGCACGCTTTTCCGTTAAACTGAAAGGTTTTTTGACAGGCATCTGTTTTTTTGATGCGTATTAAATGGTAATATGCAAAAAACAAACCCCTGAAATATCATTTTCAGAGGTGAGATTTACTTAGGTGATAATCGTTGTATCGCTTGTTGGCGCAAAGTTTGTGACAACTAGGACGACTGGAGATGCTGCTTCAATTGTTGAACCAGTAGGAACAGTAATCACTAATTGTCCTACACCAGTAGCACCTGGCGTGTAGGCAATTAAGTCATCCATTTGCAGCACACCATTTATATAAACATTAATGTAGCTATTGTCAGCCGTTAATTCTGGAAGTGTGTCTGCAGCTGCTCCAGTGTCAGTCCAGAAATCCTCAACCGCAATCGTTAAAGTACCATCGCCAGTAACTTGTTCTGCCGCTTCAGTGAAGAATCTTTCAACAGTTGGAAATGTGCTAATCGTCGAAGTTGCGCTAATTGCTAGCTTCATAATCTGCAGGGGCAAGGTAACTCCTCCTTTCCAAGTTTTTACTATATTATGCCTGTTGTCATTTATTGACTAAACTTACGTATAGATAATGTAAGACCAAGCACATAATCTCGACCTATTTATATAATGTTGAAAAAGGCATGTATCGTGAGCATAAAGGAGGAAAGAAAAGGTGACATCTAAAAATTGGGATCGCAATCATTTTATCAAACCCTTTTTGACCATTCCGTTAATTCCTCCTGTCATCTCCTGCCATCATCTTCCTAAAAAAGTGGAAGTATACGAATACTACACAGTTTCAGATGGAGAATCAAAATCATACAAGGAAGTAGATGGAATTCCTGAATTAGGGAAGCAGGTAATTCTTGCCCCCTCGCAAGTATCATATATGAATCTTTTTATTAACGGAGTGTTGCAGCCGAAGGACTGCTATGCAGTGCAAAAAGGAGAAATTACATTAAAAACAGAAGACGCGCCCCCGAAAGGCGCCCCGGTAATTTTGCAAATGTTCAAATTTTAATGATTGAAAATGAAGGATAAGAAAAATTAATCGTTGTCTTTAGTAATCATTTTTTAGTTCTTCTTGTCGGAACCTATCAGTTTTTAGTTAACCTATAGCGGATAATATTGCTAAACTTTTCTGAGTTACTTTTTAGTTTCCCTCGTTTGTTTTATCTCCACTCTCTTAAGCAAATATTCTGTTTGCAAAAAAGTAAAAAGAATAAAAAGGGGAATGAAAAGAAGAATGAGTTTGCGATGCCAATTTAAGTTATATTTCATAACAAGAGAAGAAGAGAGTAAGCTCATTAGAAATTGAGAAGTAAGAGTGCTCATATAAAAATCCTTTCAAATTTTTTCTTTTAATATGAGGCAAATGAAGAAAAATTATTCAAAAGGAAAAAAAAGCAGGTTAACCTGCTTTTACGAGATTGATAAGCTCAGTGTATATGACGGTAAACACCGATAACCTTTCCTAAGATGGAGACGTTTCTCAAAATAATCGGTTCCATCGTTGAGTTTTCAGGCTGTAAACGAATATAATCTTTCTCTTTGAAGAAGCGTTTTACCGTTGCTTCATCGTCTTCAGTCATTGCTACAACAATATCTCCATTACTAGCGGATTGCTGTTGTCTAACAATGACGTAGTCACCGTCCAAAATCCCAGCTTCGATCATGCTTTCTCCCATAATTTCTAGCATAAATACATGTTCGTCGTCTGCGGCAAAGCGCTCAGGCAATGGAAAGTATTCCTCCACATTCTCGATTGCCGTAATCGGTAGTCCGGCTGTTACTTTTCCGACAACGGGTACATTTACTACTCTACTTTTTGGAATATTGGCTTCTTCATCAGCTTCTAAAATTTCAATCGCACGTGGTTTCGTTGGGTCCCGGCGGATGAGTCCCTTGCTCTCGAGTCTAGCTAAATGCCCATGAACAGTTGAGCTAGATGCGAGGCCAACAGCTTCACCGATTTCTCTTACGGATGGTGGATATCCCTTTAGCTTGACCTCGTCTTTTATAAATTCAAGAATATCTTGCTGTCTTTTTGATAGCTTTACCATAGTACACACCTCGAATTCTATTTCTTGCTTTGATTATAGCATGTATTTCCAACTGATACAAACATAAGTTCGAATTTTTGTTGACTGGAAACAAGTGTTCGTATTATAATGTGATTAACAACGAACATATATTCTTAGTTTGAGGTGTGAAAGATGAAGAAATTATGGAATCAATATTGTTATGCAATTCTATTAATTGGTTTGAGCTTTGTACTTGCATTAGTGTTGGCTGAAAAATCGCCTACTCCTATAGAGGAAGATTATTTAACAATTAAAGTAGAAGAAGGGGATTCCTTATGGCAGTTAGCCAAAACGTACGCAGACGAACATCAGCTTTCTCCTGCCGAGTTTATCAAGTGGGTAAAAAATGCGAATGAAATTGATGAGGCGATCTATGTAGGAGACTCCATCGTCATTCCGGTTAAGAAAGATGGCTTATATATTGCGAGCAGCCGAGAAAATGAATAGAGACCATTCAATGAAAGCCATTATTTACTGCCGTGTTAGTACAAATAAGGATACTCAAGAAACATCATTAGCAAGGCAGGAAGAAGAATTATTAAGCTTAGCTCAACAATATCAACTTGACGTCATTAAAGTGATAAAAGAAAAAGCGAGCGGCTATGATTATGAGCGTGAAGGCATCTTTGAACTTCTTTCTCTCATTAAAGAACAAGATGTGAAAACTGTTCTTATTCAAGATGAGACAAGGCTAGGAAGAGGCAATGCGAAAATCGCCTTGCTCCATTGCATTATGAAAGAGGGAGTCTCTCTATTTACGATTGCTCATAACGGAGAACTGCAAATCTCCGAATCGGATTCAATGGTTTTACAAATTGTCGCAATGGTGGAAGAATACCAAAGGAAATTACATAATAGTAAAATTAAAAGAGGTATGAGGCGAGCTGTTAAAGGTGGTTATGAACCCCAAAGAAACCTTAAAAATCATGGTTCCAACAGCGGGAGAGAAAAGCTGGAGGTACCGGTAGAAGAAATCATCCGCTTGCGCAGAAATGAGTTGACTTTCGCTGAAATTGCCGCGACATTAAGAGGATTTGGATATCCTGTCTCGAAAGCGACCGTTCATCGTAGATATAAGGAATATATGGATGATGCTAACAAGCAGGAAAACTAGGCTCTTTGCTTGTAATCACTTATAGATTCTAGTAATATGAAATTTACTTAGTTTGAGCATAGAATGATGAAACGAATATTATGAAGAATCTATAGATGTAACAAACATAAAAAGGAGCTTAATTATGCTATCAAAAGAAAAGTTGGCTAGAATTAATGAATTAGCTAAAAAGGCGAAACAGTCAAGCTTAACAGAGGAAGAAGCGAAGGAGCAAACTGCACTAAGAAAAGAGTACTTGGAAACTTTCCGTTCTTCAATGTTAAATACGCTTAAAGGTGTTACAATTGTAGATCCGAAAGGGAATGATGTTACCCCCAAAAAACTTAAGGAATATCAAAAGAGAAACAAAATGCATTAATTTTTTGAGGAATACAATGAACTGTATTCCTTTTTGTTATGGACACATAGATTGGATACGAAAGTGGCAAAATAGGAACAAATTGGACTTTTTTGTTGAGAAAACAAATCGTCCGCTATATATTTAATAAGTAGAGTGGATTTCATTCTGTTTAGAAATGATAGATATATGAGGTAATCAACTGGTTGATTATTATCGAAATTTCACTTAGGTTAGGAATAAATAGGAGGGATAGAATAAATGTTTGGACAAGTTGATGCATTATCGGTTAACGCAATAAGAACATTATCCATTGATGCGATTGAGAAGGCGAATTCAGGGCATCCTGGTATGCCGATGGGAGCTGCCCCAATGGCATATACACTTTGGACGAGATATATGAACCATAATCCGAAGAATCCACATTGGTTTAACCGGGATCGGTTTGTATTATCTGCTGGCCATGGTTCCATGCTTTTATATAGCCTTTTACATTTGTCAGGCTATGATCTTACCATCGAAGATTTAAAACAATTCCGTCAGTGGGGAAGCAAAACTCCAGGACACCCTGAATATGGTCATACTCCAGGAGTGGATGCAACAACAGGGCCGCTAGGTCAAGGAATTTCTATGGCTGTTGGGATGGCAATGGCAGAAAGACATTTGGCAGCTGTATATAATAAAGATAATTATGAGCTTGTTGATCATTATACATATAGTATTTGTGGCGATGGTGATTTAATGGAGGGAGTTTCAGCTGAAGCCGCTTCATTAGCCGGTCACTTACAACTTGGTAAGCTTGTTGTGCTCTATGATTCAAATGATATCTCTCTTGATGGTGATTTAGATCGTTCATTCTCAGAAAGCATTGAGAAAAGATTTAAATCATATGGATGGCAATATATTCGCGTTGAAGATGGAAATGATCTTGAAGCGATTGCAAAAGCGATTGAGGAAGCAAAAAGTGATCAAACTCATCCAACGATGATTGAAGTTAGAACGGTTATTGGCTATGGTTCACCAAACAAATCTGGTAAGTCAGATGTTCATGGTGCTCCTTTGGGCGCTGATGAATTAAAGTTAACAAAGGAAGCCTACAAGTGGACATTTGAAGAGGATTTCCATGTACCAAATGAAGTGTACGAGCAATTTAAAAAGCTAGTTGCTGAAAATGGTGAAAAGAAAGAAAAAGAATGGAACGCTCTTTTTGCTTCATATAAACAAGAATATCCAGAATTAGCCGTTCAATTTGAGACCGCTAATAATGGCGATTTGGTTGAGGGCTGGGATAAGGAGCTGCCAGTTTATGAGGATGGAAAGAGTTTAGCAAGCCGCGCATCTTCTGGTGAGGCTTTAAATGCCATTGCGAAAAACCTTCCATATTTAATTGGGGGCTCTGCTGATTTAGCAGGTTCAAATAAAACTACGATTAAAGGTGTTGGCGATTTTACACCTGAATCATATGAAGGAAGAAATATTTGGTTTGGTGTTCGTGAATTCGCAATGGGGGCAGCGATGAACGGAATGGCTCTTCATGGAGGTTTAAAAGTATTTGGCGGAACATTCTTCGTCTTCTCTGACTACTTGCGTCCTGCTATTCGTTTAGCAGCTCTAATGAATTTGCCCGTTACTTATGTATTTACACATGATAGTATTGCGGTCGGCGAAGATGGACCAACACATGAACCGGTTGAACAGTTAGCTAGCTTACGGGCAATGCCAAATCTTGATGTGTTGCGCCCTGCTGATGGAAATGAAACAGCTGCTGCATGGAAGCTTGCCGTAGAATCGACTACCCGTCCAACGGCCCTTGTACTGACACGTCAAAACTTACCTACATTGAATGGTACAGCAGATAAGGCGTATGAAGGTGTATCGAAGGGGGCTTATGTTGTTTCACCTGCTAATACGGAAACTCCTGATGTACTTTTACTTGCCACAGGCTCAGAAGTATCACTAGCGGTTGAGGCGCAAAAATCCTTACAAAATGAAGGAATCCATGCTTCTGTTGTAAGCATGCCTTCATGGCATCGATTTGAACAACAAACAGAGGAATATAAAGAAAGTGTTATTCCTAAACATGTTAAGAAACGCTTAGGAATTGAAATGGCTACTTCGCTCGGATGGCATCGATATACTGGTGATGAGGGCGATGTCTTGGCGATTGATCAATTTGGTGCATCTGCTCCAGGAGAGAAGATTATGGAAGAGTATGGCTTTACAGTTAAAAATGTTGTTGCGCGTGTGAAAGCATTGCTCAATCAATAGAAAGAATAGTTCCTTTTAAAATGGCTGATTCGTTATTTGCGAATTGGCCATCTTTTTTTCATTAAGAAAGATGCATGATTTTCAATCGTTTCGACAAAAAAAGCGGAATTTTTCAACTATTTAAGACAAACATCCGCTCTAATTTTTAATATAATAAAAGAAAGGATGTGAAAGAAGGAGGAGTTATGGTTGAGAAGTTATCAATTATACATAATTACAGATGAATTTGCCTCCCATTATTTAGGAAGAGAGTCTATGTTTTTTCAACTTTTTAAAGAATATGAATCAGCCTTTGGAGAATTATATTCGATCATTACTAAACAAATTATTTATATTACAAAGCCAATCCCTAGTATTCGACTCCATCAATACATTCAACAACAATTGCAAAATACCGCTGGTTATTCGTTTGAGAATGGGATCTATCAAGTTTCTTATGGCAAAAGCAGCTTCGCTAAACTAGAAATTTTTGATCGCTATTTAACCATTAATGCCAAAGGTAGTTATGAAGCAGAAACATGTTTTTTTGAAGTGTTACGGAAAAATGAAGGGGCTTTCTTAGCGATCGATTTATTGAATAATCGTTATGGTTGGTTGAAGCCTATAAAGGAACGGAAATTTGTTTAAGCAAATAGCTTTTTTTAAATGATCAACGTCTTTTGTATGTTAGCCAAACGATTAATAATGATTAAATTTCCGAAAACCTTTCATAAAGGTAGGAAAATTTGGTGCAAATATTGTATAATAGCCTTTGGTCTAGTACACTGTATGATAGACAACATGAAGGAGGAAATAAAATGGTTTGGTGGGGATATCTACTAATCGTAGTTGCTCTACTTGGTGGAGTAGCGTTAGGATTTTTCATCGCTCGTAGATATATGATGAGCTACTTAAAGAAAAATCCGCCAATCAATGAACAAATGCTTAGAATGATGATGATGCAAATGGGGCAAAAACCATCCCAGAAAAAAATCAATCAAATGATGGCTGCGATGAACAAGCAGCAAGGAAAATAAAAGTGCTTAGAATCACTGTCATATCAACGTTTATCATTTGATGGAGAGCAATTATGAAGGTGAATTTTTCCTTTTTTCTAAGTGAAAAAGGTGAATCCTTCATCAGATTTTTTAATCATAATTGCTTTATTTTTCTTATTTTAACCAAAAGACTACTTTTACTGCGAAAACTTAAGCAGGAAAGGTGGTCTTTTTTGTGTTATTGGAAGATGCAATTAAGAAACACCAGTATCATTGTCAAGAAAAAGGATCTATGGAAAAAACGATGAATAAGTTAACAAGCTAAGTCATTTTTATCGAAAAAGAGGCATCATAGAACTAGAGAGTGTTACTCTCCATGATCTAATCTAAGAATGAATGAAAACATGATAATGTTAAAAAATTCACTCTTCCTTTTTGTTAATCTAAAAATGGCATATCTATTAAGCTTAAGGATCGAAAGTTTAAAAAGTAAATTAGATTTGATACGTTGATTTATTACCTGACTACTTTAAAAGAAGTGTTGAAGAAGAGAGGCTAAAGTACCATTTTCAATTGGTGCGTCATTTAAGAAAAAAGACATGCCCTACTTGTAAATGAAAGAGAAGAAGATACCAACAAAAACCCCATTTTAAAAATTGAAGTGTTCTAAAAGTTAGACACGGTTATTTCATCAGGCGACTTGGGTATAATAAGTTCGGTATTCCACCGGACTCATTTTTAATTTTGTCTTCATCGGTTTCGTGTTGTAATATTCGACATATTTTTCTAGCTCTTTTTTAAAATGCTCCACACTTTTAAATTCCTTCAAGTATAGGAATTCGGATTTCATAATCGCAAAGAAGTTCTCCATGACAGAGTTGTTGTAAGAGTTTCCTTTACGAGACATACTTTCTACAATTCCTCTTGGTTGAAGTCTTTTACGATACTTCTCCATTTGGTAGTGCCAGCCCTGATCTGAATGCATGAGTAGCTGGTCCTCTGGTAAGCGTTCTAAAGCATTTTCTAACATGTCAGAGACAAGGGAATATGTTGGTTTAGAGCCCAATTGTATAGGTAATAATTTCTCCATTAAATAAGTCTAAAACAGGTGATAAATAGAGTTTCTCTCCAACTAATTTAAATTCCGTAATATCTGTTACCCATTTTTATATGGGGCATTTTGCGATAAAATTGCGATCTAAAATATTGGGGGCAATTTTACCAACCATATCTTTATACGATTTATACTTTTTCATACGCACTAAACACTTTAAACCTAACTTCTTCATGAGGTGTTGAATCTTTTTGTGATTTACTCTGTGACCTCGGTTCGTAAGCTCATCTCCAATACGGCGATAGCCATAACGTCCTTCATTTTCTTCAAAAATGGCTTTAATCTCTTCTTTTAGATCCGAATCAGGATCTGGACGACCCATTCGTTTTACTAAATCGTAATAAGTACTTCGGGGAATACTAGCTAGCTTTACGGGTGCTTTCACCGGATATTCATGCCCTAATTCATAGACTACTTGCGCTTTGTCTTATTTGGTGACTTTTCCTTGTTTTGAACTAAGGCATTCAACTTTTTTAAATACTCATTTTCCATTTCTAGATTTTTTATTCGAGCCTCAAGTGCATCAGTATAGCCTCTGACAGGTGCTTTTTTATGTTGTTGATTGGGTTCCTTTTTCATGGATGGACACCCCGTTTTCTTTGATCGAAGGGCATCTAATTCTTGTGTTTCGAACAGTTTTCTCCAAACCATAATGGTTGAAGGGGCAGGGATCTTAAAAAACGCTGCTGTTTCATTTAAGGACGTACCATGTTCAATCATATAATTTAGTACGTCTAGTTTGAACTGTTGGGGATAATTTACACAAGGCTTAATAAAGGCTTCAACACCATTAAATTCGTATGGTTTGACCCATTTAAGAATCGCTTTATGGTCAGTTCCTAAAGATTGAACTATCTCACGTGAACTCTCCTTTCCATTTAAGTAACGTGTAACTGCCTGTAATTTATCTTCTCCAGTAAATTTAACCTAAAAAACTGCACCTCAATTGTTAGATGATTTCTAACAATTGGGGTGCAGTTCAAAATGTAAGGGGTTTCGCCTTTGTTAATTTTGGTTAATAACTTGACTAGCTTTCTGTACATCTTTTTTATTCACATAGATTTCGTAATGTACAGGCCCCTGTTGGTCATGGAATAACACAGGGTTAGCAGTGCGGCTATTTACCATTTTATTCTTGATTGTATAGTTAATCTCATGACTTTTTAGTTTTGCAATTGCCTTAAAGTAAGAGTCATTGGTAAAGGCGGTAAAAACAAGTTCTTTGTCTTTATGAAACATCCTTTTCATCAATCTTTTTAACAAAGACATTTGCTTAAACTGGCACCTATGTCAAGGACACAATAAAAAAAGAGATTAAGCAACTAGAAGATGATTCCTATATTGAATAGGGGTCATCTTTTTTAAGTCCCACTGATATCGATAGTTGTTATAGTAAACCA
>NZ_JARGEJ010000500.1:0-318 GCF_029211245.1 Robertmurraya sp. DFI.2.37
CCAGTCTGTGGAAATATATGGAAGGAGAAACAGAACACCGCTTCCCCTTATATAATTATCCCGATCCGGGATTCCGGATTACAGAAAAGTATAGTCACTTGTCAGTAGTTGATAATAAATCAATCTGCTAATTTGTCAATGTGACAATGTGCTAATGTGCCATGTGGAACAAAGCGTAACCCATTGACATATTAGCACATTGACCAATCAGCAGATTATTCAATTCGTAATCTTGATCCCCACAAAATACGTTCTAGGCTGTGTAGGCCCATAGAAATAACCCGAGTCACGATAACCACCTTTGTCCAAATCCTTTTG
>NZ_JARGEJ010000501.1:0-318 GCF_029211245.1 Robertmurraya sp. DFI.2.37
GTGCTGAATGCTGCAAATGTCTTCTTGGTTGTCAAAAATAATGAAATTGACCCCTTCTTTGCGATCTTCTCCTTTCAAAAAATTTAGATGATTATAGCAGTAAATACAATCATAAACTGAAAAATGAAGCGAGTTTAAATGGGTGATGAATTGGTAAAAGGCGTCGTCAGATATTTCTTCTAGTAGTCGTTCCAGCGAATAAATGAGGTTTTTTCGGATTCGAAGAGTATCACTTCTTTTAAGAAGGAGAATTTCGTCTGCCATTGACATCTTCCCATCTTCAAATAAAACTCCTTTTCTCCAACGAGAATGTCGCAG
>NZ_JARGEJ010000502.1:0-317 GCF_029211245.1 Robertmurraya sp. DFI.2.37
ATGAAACTTCCGGCTGTAACATGGAACGGAACTTTCAAGACGAAGAACAGAAGCGATTTGATTCACTATTCTTCATTCACCGCTCTGGATTTCGACCATATTCAGCCGGAGAAGATGGATGAGTTCGGAAAATGGTTACAAGGATTTCCATGTATCTATGCCTATTATGTCACTCCGAGCGGTAAGGGTTATAAAGCGATTATTCTTCATGATAATTATGAACCGCTTTATCATTATGACCTGTATAATCAACTTTTGGAACTCTTCGATTGCCCTGAGAAAGATACAAGTACGGTGGATTTAGCCAGAGGTAATTT
>NZ_JARGEJ010000503.1:0-317 GCF_029211245.1 Robertmurraya sp. DFI.2.37
CCATACTCACGATTCTTCGCCGGCTCCACTTTCCCATTAAAATGCTGAGTCATGAGCTGCATTCCATAGCAAATTCCCAAAATTGGGAGTCCTAAATCAAAAAATAGCCTCATCTGCACGGAAGGAATTCTCATCATACACACTATTTGGTCCGCCTGAAAAAATAATTCCTGTCGCATTCATTTGTTTAATTTCTTCTGCTGTAATTGTATGTGGATGAAGCTCACTATAAACGCCAAACTCACGTATTCTTCTTGTGATTAACTGATTATATTGACTTCCGAAGTCCAACACAACTATTTTTTCTTGTCCTTGTA
>NZ_JARGEJ010000504.1:0-317 GCF_029211245.1 Robertmurraya sp. DFI.2.37
CCCACATTTCATCATCGTCAAAGTACTTCTCAGTATCGGCTGGGTCACGATACGATAATCGGAATGTATAGTCATTAATGTCAAAGTCTTTGTATATAAACATTACTCAAGAAATAATCTTCTAAAAACGTTTTGTCCTCCGGGAAATACTGATCAATAATCGCTTGAGGTGATGAATATTCAAAATTGTAGGCAAAGTAATTTAAAAATGACCATCCCACCTGAATGATAGCTGGCGCTTTTCCAGCAGCAGCTTCTGCCTGAAGATTTTGCATCAATCCCTTATACATATCTGGATTAAATTTAGCGATTACTTC
>NZ_JARGEJ010000505.1:0-317 GCF_029211245.1 Robertmurraya sp. DFI.2.37
GTTCACATCCACATGGGCGGTATATTTGCGCTGGTCATCAAAATTGTAGGTGAATACGGAGGTATTGCCCCGTTTGATGGTGATGTGGTAAGTGTTCATGGCCTTATCCACCACAAACAGGTTGGAATATGCCACGGCATCTTTGGCGGTTGATACTTTCAACTGGTTGTTGTAGGCGGCCAGAGTGAAGGACACCTCGTTGCCGGGCGTTCCGTAAGCGATGTCCTCCGGAAAGAAGAACTCGGCCAGATGGAGGTCGCTGACTTCTGCCTGATAGTCATGGTGCTGCCATTTCCCGTTGTCCTCGTAAATGTTCG
>NZ_JARGEJ010000506.1:0-317 GCF_029211245.1 Robertmurraya sp. DFI.2.37
ATTCCTGTAGTCCTTTTTGAACTTACGGGTGTTGTTCATTGAGAATACCGGAATAAGCTCTATGGTCTGTGAGTTGGTTGCCTTTGTCTCCTTTTTGTCAGTAAGTTTTACCCTTATCTCCTCGATGTCGTATGCAATCCTGGTCCTGTTTTTCAGTGTATAGTCCAGAAAGAAATAGTCACCTATGGAATAGATATTGTTGATGTATGCCCTGATTCCGTTTTTATTGGATACAATTTGGTTGAACTTTCTTCTGCTTCCATAGACAGCCCAGGCATATCGTGCAATCTCAGCCATCGGCATGGAAACCTCCGGAT
>NZ_JARGEJ010000507.1:0-317 GCF_029211245.1 Robertmurraya sp. DFI.2.37
TGCTCTCTTACACATTGGCCAATCTTCAGTACTTCATTAAATGTGATGTAATCTAGTGGAGCACTTACATTATAAATTTGGCCGTAATCTGTCTCAATATTATCTGCGATGATTACCAGATCATTTACCAATAAATACGGAAGATCCGGCTTTGGAATGGAAACTCTGTAGCCTTCCTTCTCCAATCCTTGTTTTACTTTCTCCATATTCTCGATAAATGGAGCTAAGTACGCCTTTTCGGCTTCGTCCCCATAATCTCATTATGGCCCTCAAAACTATCCGCACCATGGTGTGTGTAACTTAATGCACCATGGTGC
>NZ_JARGEJ010000508.1:0-317 GCF_029211245.1 Robertmurraya sp. DFI.2.37
TATGCAAATTGTTCCATTCGTCTACATCAAGAACTGGATCGACTGCTAAGGAATCCTGCCCTTTGTAACGTTCTACGACCATTTCAATAATGTCTAGCTCTGTATCAGCAAAATGCGGTTGAATAGCTTTCGCTACTTCTTGTGCGCTATTTTCTTCTACCCATTTTTGCGCTTTATACATCGCTCGAGTGAATTTTTCAACCAATACTTTGTTTTCTTCAATATAGCTTTGTTTAGCCATATAGCTTGTGTATGGAACATGGCCAGATTCTTCACCAAAGGAGGCAACAATATAGCCTCGGCCTTCTTGTTCAAAC
>NZ_JARGEJ010000509.1:0-316 GCF_029211245.1 Robertmurraya sp. DFI.2.37
ATGTAGAAGAACTGATGAAAGACTGTCCCGATGTCCCCATTCTTATTACCCAAAGCCGTTTGTGTAAAAATGCATATGATGAAGTGGATTTCTTCCCACAAATAGGAAATGAGTATTATGCCACTGTTATCGGGGCTGTATTCCATGCGGATGAAATTATAACATCCTTACGTTCTGATGAAATTTGTTTCCGAGGTATGGAACATACTCGGACTCTTACATACGGTGAAGCCGAGAATTTTATTGATAGCGGCATTGCATTGCTTCATCCGGAATGTATTCCGCTGGCGCGCACTGCCGGTATGGCCATTGTATT
>NZ_JARGEJ010000051.1:0-33469 GCF_029211245.1 Robertmurraya sp. DFI.2.37
TTCATCATGCACGTATCCCCACTCTATACTTGTTTCTCGACAATTCAAGTATAAATGAATGGGTGATATCGTGCTCTTTTTTTTGCACAGTAATTGTGTAATAACCCCAACAAATATTATAGAACCATTTTTTTACGTTTAAAATGTTGCTTTTGAGGCCTTTTTCTAAAGAATAAATGAGGCAATAACATCGCTTCTAATTCTTTCCAAAGAACCTTTTCTCGGAAAAGTAAGGCTAGTGATTGTGTTGCCACTAGCCTTACATTGAATCTCTTATTTATTGTGATAGTGAAGCTTCGAATGCTTCAAATTCTTCATCCGTTTTAGGTACTTCAATTTCCCCATCAAGGATTTTTTGTTTAAATTCTTCCACTAAATCAAGTGCCTCTTGGCTTACGTTTTCCGTTGTTGGAGCGATTCCTACTCCTTCTTCAGCAAGACCGAACACGGTTTCTTTTCCACCAGGGAAGTTACCTTCTAATGCCATTTTAGAAATTTCATAAACAGCATTGTCAACACGTTTAACCATTGAAGTTAATGTTACGTTTTCTGGAAGTCCTTCTTCATGTTGGTCACGGTCAACCCCGATTACCCATACATCTTCATTGTTTGCTTTACGGTTTTTCGCTTCAGTGAATACTCCATTACCAGTACCACCAGCTGCATGATAAATGATGTCTACTCCACCACTATACATTGTGGAAGCAATGCTTGTACCATTTTCAGGCTTGTTAAAGTCACCAGCATATTGAACAACGATTTCAATAGTAGGGTCAACTGATTTAACACCAGCTTTAAAGCCGTTTTCAAACTTTTTGATTAGTGGTGAATCAACTCCACCAACAAAACCAAGTTTCTTTGATTTCGTATGCTTTGCAGCGATTACACCAACTAGGAATGAACCACTATGCTCATCAAATGTAACATTAGAAACATTATTTAACCACACTGGCTCTCCGTTTTCATCTGATAAAAGACTATCGATTAACGCAAAATGTGCGTTTTCATTTTGCTCTGCAGATGCTTTAACCGCATCAGCTAGTAAAAATCCTACTGCAAAAGTAACATCAAATCCATTTTCAGCAAATTGACTCAAATTCGGAATATAATCAGCTTCTTTTTCTGATTGAAGGTAACGATACCCTTCATTTTCTGTTAAGCCTTCTTCTTCACCAAACTTCTTTAAACCTTCCCACGCAGATTGGTTAAATGATTTATCATCTACCCCACCAGTGTCTGTTACAAGACCTACTTTGAAGTCGGATGCTTCATTTGCATTTCCTTCATCTCCGCCGCCTTGTTCACTTTCGTTGTTTCCACAAGCACCTAAAATTGTTCCTGCAGCAAGTACGAGTGATAAAGCTAATCCAAATTTACGCTTTTTCAAGGTTTGTACCCCCTATAAATTTGATTTAGTAGATTAACATCAGGACATTTTCAGCTTAAATTCTCTTTCGCAAAACATGAAAGCTAAACTTGTCTGCTCGAAAGTAATTAACCGAGTAAAGAATCGGCATATCCTTTTCGTCGAAATGCATTTGCTTTAAAACAAGCAATGCCGTTTCGGGGTCACATTCTAGTATTGGTGAAATTCGCTCATGATATCCAAGCGGTTCAATTTCGGCAATGGCGTATGTAATTTTTCTTTGTGAAGTCTCTTCTAATACATGGAAAAGTGATTCCCTCTCATGTGAAAAGGTTTTTGGTAAATAATGATGCGGTACATGATCCACGCAATAGACGACCGGTTCTCCATTTGCCGTTCGAACTCTTTCCATCACAAAAATTTCATCATCCTCAGAACATGAAAATCGACGGATATCCTCCTCGGTTGCACTTTGAGTATCTGAGCTTAGAAAAATGGTACCTGGCTTCATTCCGACTTGAACAATCATATTCGTTACACTATTAAGCTGTTCAATTCCAGAAGAAAATAAAGGTTTAGCATTAACGAATGTCCCCACACCATGGCGTCGGATAATCACATTCTCTTCTTCAAGGATTCGCAATGCCTCTCTAAGCGTTGCCCGACTTACTCCTAAAAGCTTTGCCAAGTCAAATTCAGAGGGCAACTGCTCTTTCTCTTTGTAAATCCCTTTTTCGATATCCTGTTTAATCCGATCAATCACCTGTAAATATAAATGTCTGTTATCTGATTTGATGGACATCCTTTACTTCCTCCAACCAATTTTCTCCAAGACATCAGACCTCTGATGTATAATCATTCCTACTAATCGAAAATACTATACCATTTTTCAGTTCATAAATAAATAGAGAAAGACAAGATTCTACAAATTTTACGTCAAAAATATTTACAAAACCTTGCAATGATAGACATCATGAGCCTTTCTATGCAAAATGGAGGAAGGGATTTCAATAGTATAACGCATTTAAGAACTTGCCTCTTCTGAAGGCTTGTCCATCAATACTGCGCGAGGCTTACTGCCTTCATAGGGTCCAACTACCCCCCTAAGCTCCATTTCATCTATCAATCTGGCCGCTCTCGTATAACCAATACGAAATCGTCTTTGCAGCATTGAAACTGAGGCTGTTTGCATTTCAAGAATTAATTCCACCGCTTCATTATACAGCTCATCCTCAACTTCAGACGTTGTTTCTGGCAGATCATCTGGAATCATTTCTTCCTGATACTGGGCTTTTTGCTGATCGATAACAAAGTCCACAATTTCCTCAACCTCGTCATCTGATAAAAACGCACCTTGGACACGTATTGGTTTAGAAGCCCCAACTGGTAAAAAGAGCATATCTCCTCTTCCTAGTAGTTTCTCAGCACCCCCCATATCCAAAATGGTACGGGAATCAGTAGTAGATGAAACAGCAAACGCAATTCGTGATGGAATATTAGCTTTGATAACCCCAGTGATGACATCAACAGATGGTCGTTGTGTAGCGATAATTAGATGTATACCAGCTGCACGTGCCATTTGTGCGAGACGTGTAATGGCATCCTCTACATCCGATGATGCTACCATCATCAAGTCTGCCAACTCATCGACAATCACTACGATATATGGAAGTAAAGGCTGTTCTGCATCGGACTCGGCATTATGTTTCTTCACATAATCATTATATCCTTCAATGTTTCTCGTCCCGGTATGGGAAAACAATTCATAGCGGCGTTCCATTTCACTTACTACCTTTTGCAAGGCTTGTGAAGCTTTTTTCGCATTTGTCACCACTGGCGCAAGCAAATGCGGGATTCCGTTATATACATTTAGTTCGACCATTTTCGGATCGATCATCATTAGCTTCACTTCATGAGGTTTAGCACGCATAAGGATGCTGGTAATAATACCGTTTATACAAACACTTTTTCCACTACCTGTTGCTCCAGCAACGAGCAAATGCGGCATTTTATTTAATTCTGCCAGCACGGCTTCCCCTGTAATATCACGGCCTAACCCAATCATTAATTTGGAGTCCGGCTTATCATTTTGCTTTGATTCAAGTACTTCCCTTAAAGAAACCATCGCCACTTCAGAATTTGGCACTTCAATTCCAATCGCAGATTTACCCGGGATAGGAGCCTCAATGCGAATATCCTTTGCCGCTAAAGCCAGTGCTAAATCATCACTTAGACTAACAATTTTGCTAACCTTAACTCCAACATCCGGATGTACTTCATACTTTGTTACAGCAGGACCTAAATGAACCTGTGTCACCTTCGCCTTCACGCCAAAGCTTTGAAATGTTCTTTCAAGCTTTGCCGCATTAGCATGAATCAATTCATATTCACCGCTCTGATCCGTTTGTCTCGGTAGCTTTAATAATTTTATTGGGGGAAGCTCATAATCGACATTCTCGACTTCCGTAAAGGTAATTGTCGGAGCTTGTTCTTCATCATTCTCCGCGGACTCCATCTCTTTTAGATCATTTTCTTTATGTATTTCTTCTTCAGATTGTACATAAGCTCTTTCTGCAAAGCTAGAAATGATCGGCTCGGACTGCTCCTCCCGGTCACTTAAAACCTGCTCACCTGAATGTGGAACAATCAACTCTTCCTCATTTTGTTGTTCTCTCCGTGCGTGTTCCTTCGCACGAGTTGCTTCTTTTTTAGCAATTTTTTTTTCCTTCGCTGCTTTCAAATCATCTATAAATTTTTGCCATTGATTTTTAACAAATCTCCCAACTGAGAGGAGCATCTTAACCGCTGCCTCTCCAAACGTTTTACCGGTTAATAGTACAATTCCAATCATAATTAGAACAGCAGCAATAATTTTTGAGCCTGCTTCATCAAATAAAAAGTAAAACAAGGCAAACAATATCGCTCCGACCATCCCTCCACCAAGATCGGTCGTACTCGTTTCACCGTTTACCTCCATCCAAAAAAGCTCCCACGTATTCTTAATCACACTCGGATCAGCAAATTTCCCATCGTTTAACAAATTATTAAACAAGGTAACATGGCTTAACAGTAAAAGTGAGGCCACTATTAAATAAATTCCCACTAGTCTACGATGAAAATAGTTTGGAATTTCTCTTTTCCAAATAAAATATCCACCTAACACGGCGAGTGCCAGCAAACACAACATAAACCATTCACCAGTGAAAAAGCGGAAAAATAATACAATCGCCCTTCCAACAGCTCCTAATCCTGCAATTGAAATGGCTGCTAATGCAATTAAAATTAGACCAATAAGCTCGAAGCGGATCGTTCGCTTAAACTGTGTACTTTGCTTTGTGCTTCTTCTACGTTTTCTTTTTGCCATTCAATCACCTTAAATCTTGTATTTATTTTTTCAAAACGAAAGCAGCCTAAGCGGCTGCTTTCTCTTGAGGTGAACCTATTATACCATAAGTCTTTTCTCTAATACCATCGTTCTTAGGCATTAATGGATGGAAATCATCGCACCTGGACTGAAGCGTTGATCGAGAAAATGGTTGGGCTCGCTACTAAGATTGCGAACAACTCTATATCTTTGTTCCCCTGTCTCTTCAACAATGAGTGGAATGCCCTCATGCATTATATGTTTTTGCTTCCCAAACTCATTATTGTCGCTTGGAAAAACAAGCTCCTGAGGCATCATCGTATATAAGATCATTGAATCAACTCCTCACTGTTATTCTTATTGATTTCAATCAGTTCATCCAATTTTCTCATCGCTTGACCAATACCACCAACTTCATCGATCAATCCATACTTAACCGCATCTGTCCCTATGACATTCGTTCCGATATCTCTTGTTAAATTCCCTTTTTCAAACATTAAATTTTTAAATTTTTCTTCTGAAATGTTGGAATGCCTCGTCACAAAACTCACTACTCGCTCTTGCATTTTATCCAAATACTCAAAGGTTTGCGGAACCCCAATTACAAGGCCAGTAAGACGGATTGGATGAATCGTCATAGTGGCCGTTTCTGCAATAAATGAATAATCACATGAGACAGCAATCGGAACTCCGATGGAATGACCGCCGCCTAGAACGATCGAGACAGTTGGCTTTGATAGTGATGCTAGCATTTCCGAAATCGCTAAACCTGCCTCAACATCTCCTCCAACTGTGTTAAGAATGACTAATAGCCCTTCTATTTTGGGATTTTGTTCAATTGCTACTATTTGCGGAATCAGATGTTCATATTTTGTTGTTTTATTTTGGGGTGGTAATTGAAGATGACCTTCAATTTGGCCAACTATTGTCAAACAGTGAATTTTTGAATCTTGAGAGAGCTGGGGAACATTAGTTTGCCCAAGCTGTTGAATTTTTTCCATTAAAGGTGAGGACTTATCCTCTTTGGGCTGCTCCTGTCCTTCCTCTTGCTCGCTTGTATATTTACTATTGTGCTCCATTCGGAATTCTCCCTTCTATACAATAACTCAATGTTAGTATTGAACCCGAACGGCAAATTCATGCAGAAAATCACAAGCGGAAAAAGTAGGAATAGCAATTAGAAAGGGATAGTAACTGAGATTAAGTGACGTATCACTTTTTATCGGAAGGCAGGGATACACAATTTTCTTTCCTTCTATGGAATTGGAGGACCTTATTGCATTGCAAAAGTCGAGTGAAAACAAAGCTTTACAGGTAATCATTAATTATGTCAATTAACAAAACCACATAATTAAAAAGAGAGGTCCATAAGGACGCTCTCTATACTTCCATGATAATTGGCATAATCATCGGTCTTCGTTTCGTTTTTTCAAATAAAAACTGGTTGAGCCCATCTCGCATATCTTGTTTAATACTCGCCCAATCAAAAAACTCTTGTCTAATATTTTTTTCGACAACTCCTTTTACAAGTTTAACAGACTCGACCATGAGCTCTTCGGATTCCCGTACATAAACGAATCCGCGTGAAATAATTTCAGGGCCTGCCGAAATTTTCTTTTCTGCCTTATTTAAGGTTACTACAACAATGAGAACGCCGTCCTGCGATAAAAGTTTGCGATCTCTTAAAACAATATTGCCGACATCACCGATTCCACTTCCATCAACTAAGATGTTTCCAGCGGTCACTTTTCCAGCAATTTTAACTTGATCACCCTCTATTTCAAGAACATCTCCTTTATCAATCATCGCAATTCGATCGTCAGTAATCCCGCATTCTTTCGCAATTTTACTATGGGCCTTCAACATGCGGTATTCACCATGTACCGGGATAAAGAACCTCGGGTTCATCATATTAATCATGAATTTAAGCTCTTCCTCGCTGCCATGACTTGAAGTATGTACCATCCGCCTTCCAGAGATAACGTTGGCACCTGCACGACTCAACATATCAATTGTCTTGTATATGAATACCTCACCGCCACGTAATGGAGAGGCAGCAATTAGAACTGTATCGCCCTCTTGAATATTTATATATCGATGCTGCCCCTTTGCCATCTTTTGTAGCGCTTCAATTGGCTCTCCTTGCATCCCTGTTGCTAAGATGACAATTTCATCGTCATCATAATCCTTCATTCCATCGATCGGAATGATTAATTCATGATGGACATGAAGATAATCAAGCTCGATCGCAATATCAAATACTTGCTGCAAACTCTTCCCTACTACAACAATTTTTCTTCTGCTTTCATAAGCAGCGTCAAAAATATGCTGAATGCGATTTAAATCTGATGCAAAAGAGGCAGCAATGATTCTCCCCTTTGCGTTATAAAATACATCTTTCATCGAGCGAACAACAATCGCCTCTGATGGTGTATAACCAGGCTTCTCAGCATCTGTACTGTCTGATAAAAGGCAAAGCACCCCTTTTTCTCCTAAAGCTGCCATTTTCCCTATTTCTGGCTTGTAAAGTTCGGTCGCAGCCTGATCAAATTTAAAATCGCCTGTATAGACGATTGCCCCTTCTGATGTATGTATCGCAATACCAACAGAATCAGGAATGCTATGATTCGTTTTGAAAAAAGAGACTTTAACCGTATTCAGATCGATAATTGAATCTGAGTGTATCTCCACAAAATTCATTTTTCCTTTATATTCCTGTTCCTTCATTTTTGCTTTGGCAAGGGCAAGCGTAAGCTTTGTACCGTATACCGGTGCTTGCACCTGACGTAAAAGATAGGAAAGTGCCCCGATGTGATCCTCATGTCCATGAGAGAGAAAAATCCCTTTTATCCGTTCCTTATTTTGCGTGAGATAGGTAATATCCGGGATGACAATATCAATTCCGAGCATTTCATTTTCCGGAAACATGAGACCGGCATCTAAGACAAATAAGTCCTCGTCCACATCCACCACATACATGTTTTTGCCAATTTCTCCAACTCCTCCTAGAGCTACTATCTTGATGTTTTCATTCGTTCTTATGTTCAATGTTATACTTCCTCCTACTTGTTGTTTCCGACCCAAGATCAGTTACCATTATTATACTTGAAAACTGAAACCCTTTCCAACCAATTTTAGCGTATCATTTGTCTTTATCATAAACAAAGGGGGAAACCATTCGTTTCAACTGCTCACATATGAAGCTGTTCCACAACAGCTTTCGTTCATGAAGTGTCCATTCTATGATAAAACCGATAGTCGCAACACCCCCGCTTAACTTATCAGAAAGGAATAAAAAGGTCTTGACAAAGGCGTCCGACCTCTTGCACTTGACATAAATAATATCAAACCAATGAAAAAACCAGCTCAAGCACTGCTTAATTGCAGCGTTTGAGCTGGCCTTTAAAAGCATTAAGCCTTATTTAATAAAGCAATTAGCGCATTTCTTTCTTGCTCTGTTAAAGGGACTAATGGTAATCGAACTGAGCCGACATTTAATCCTTTTAATTGAAGAGCTGTTTTGACTGGTACGGGACTCGGTGCTTTAAAGAGACCTTCCATCATTGGTAAAAGCACTTGATGAAGCTCAGCTGCACGTCTATGCTCCCCGTTTAAAAACGCGTGCACCATTTCTTGCATTTCTTTTCCAATGATATGAGATGCGACTGAAACAACACCAGTTCCTCCAATCGCTAAAACCGGAAGTGCAATCCCATCATCACCACTGTATAAGAGGAAGTCTTCTGGCGTATTAGCAATAATTTTTGTCATCGCATTTAAGTCTCCGCTTGCCTCTTTCACGGCTACAATATTGGAAACTTCTGCTAAACGAATGATTGTTTCAGGCAAAATATTGACTACAGAACGGCTTGGAATATTATAGACCATTACCGGCAATGTTGTTGCTTCAGCAATTTCTTTGAAGTGCTGGTACAGACCTTCTTGATTTGGTTTATTATAATAAGGAGCAACCACCATAATTCCGTTGACACCAAGCTGCTCTGCCTTTTTTGTCAACTCGATCGAAGCATATGTGTTATTGCTTCCTGTCCCCGCAATAACTGGAACTCGCTTATCGACAATTTTTACAACGTGCTGAAACAAAGCGATCTTTTCTTCTTTTGTCAATGTCGGAGATTCACCAGTTGTTCCAGCAACAACGAGAGAGTCCGTTCCGTTTTCAATCAAGTAATTAATTAACTGAGTTGTTTTGGCAAAATCAATATGTCCCTTATTATCAAAAGGGGTTACCATCGCGGTTGAAACTCTACCAAATAAAGCCATATTTACACTCCCTTGTGTACAATTAACACGATTCGAAGTTTCGACAGTAGTGAAACTTCATTAAACATTAATCCAATCTCTCATATTCAAATGTATCATTTTGAAGCTCAAAAGCATCATGCAGTGTATTGACTGCCGTGACAAGATCATCCTGCTTAACTAAGACCCATATTGTTGTATGACTATCGGCAGACTGTAAAATTCTTATTCCTTTTTCAGATAAGGCAGTCACAATCTTCGCTGTAATACCGGGAACCCCAGCTATACCAGCACCGACAATTGAAACTTTAGCACAATTTTTTTCAAGCAGTGGCTCATATCCCTTCGTCTTTAAAATATCTTCTGCCTTTTCACTCATCTCATCAGTTACCGTATAAACGACACCGTTAGGAGAGATATTGATAAAGTCAACGCTTATTTTTTCATTTGCCATCGACTTAAAAACTTCTGCTTGAAGGTCGTATTCACCCTTTCTTGCCAACACCTTAATTTGTGTTACAGGGGCAACATGGGCAATCCCTGTCACCGTGCGCTCATTAATATCACTGCCTCTATTGCTGCGATTTAACGTCGTCACAAGCGTTCCAGGATTGTCCGAATAAGTGGAACGAATTCGGATTGGAATTTTTGCCTGCATAGCAATTTCTACTGCGCGTGGATGAATGACCTTTGCCCCTTGATAAGCAAGGTTACACACTTCGTTATACGTAACAACACTCAGCGGTCGCGCGTTTTCTGCAATACGGGGGTCCGCTGTCATGATTCCTTCTACATCGGTAAAAATATCGACCCATTCAGCTTGTAGTGCTGCTCCTAATGCGGATGCAGAAGTATCACTGCCACCACGACCAATCGTCGTTGTATCGCCGTTTTTGGCGGCTCCTTGAAACCCAGCAACAACAACGACATCATAGTTTTGCAGCTCTTCAAGCAAACGATCGCATTCCATTTTCACAATCTTTGCATTGGTATGATCATGATTGGTTCGGAATCCTGCTTGAGACCCTGTTAAAGAGGTTGCCTTTATCCCGTTTTTCAGCAGCATTTCTGTGAAGACAACACTGGAAATCACTTCTCCGCATGAGAGAAGAAGATCCTGCTCACGCTTTGTTACCATTGTTTTTGCTCCATCAATTAATGAGAGCAGTGTATCCGTAGCATAGGGATCTCCACTTCTTCCCATCGCTGAGACGACAACCACTACTTTATATCCATCTATGAGTGCCTTTTGAATATGTTTTTTGGCATATTCTCGCGTTTCCTCACTTCTTACGGAAGTTCCCCCGAATTTTTGAACGATAATCTTCATCGTAACACCTCAATTATTAGAAAGGCTCTTTTCTTAGTTTCATTCTTAGTTGTTTGCGAGCAATCTATCCCGAAAACTTATTTAACTAGTCCGATTTTAATTAAACTTTCAGCGATCTGAACTGAATTCCAAGCAGCACCCTTTAGCAGATTATCCGACACAACCCACATATGAAAGCCTTTTTCTTCATCTAAATCTCTGCGAATCCGCCCAACAAAAACATCGTTTTTACCGACGCAGTCAGCCGGCATTGGGTAAATTTGATTCTGTGGATCGTCTTGTAAAACAACACCAGGAGCATCCTGCAATAAAGCTTTAATGTCTTCAGGTGTTACCCCAGCTTTCTCTACCTCAAAATAAAGAGACTCAGAATGACCTGTAGCGACAGGTAATCTTACGCATGTGGCCGCAACCTTTAATTCAGGTAAATGCATTATCTTTTTCGTTTCATTAATCATTTTCATTTCTTCAAAAGTGTAGCCGTTGTCCTCAAACTTATCAATTTGCGGAATGGCATTGAAAGCAATTTGATAATGCTTCTTATCCGATTTTACTGGTAAAATCTTAGGTTCGAAGTCTTCCTTCTCAATAATTGCCTTTGTTTGCTCATAAAGTTCTTCAACAGCCTGAGCACCAGAACCAGAAACAGCTTGATAAGTGGAGACGATCACCTTTTTTAAACCGAACGATTCAAGTATTGGCTGTAAAGCAACCACCATCTGAATGGTAGAACAGTTTGGATTAGCAATGATCCCATTGTGTTGATGCAAATCGGACTCGTTTACTTCTGGAACAACAAGCGGCGTATTTTCATCCATTCTAAAAGCACTCGTGTTATCGACCACTATCGCTCCCCTTTTTACCGCTTCTGGGGCAAGTTCCTTGGAAACACTACCTCCAGCACTGAAAAGAGCAATATCAACATTTTCAAAACTTTCAGGTTTTGCTTCTTGAACGATATATTCTTGTCCTTTAAAAACCACTGCCTTCCCAGCAGAACGTGGTGAGGACAGCAATGTCAACTTCGAAATTGGAAAATTCCGTTCTTCAAGAGTTTTTAGCATTTGTTGCCCAACCGCTCCCGTTGCTCCAACTACTGCTACATGAAATGCTTTTCTTTCTGTCATAATTGTTTCCCCTTCCCATCTATTTCTTTTCAAAATATGAATTGTTGGCTAGACTAAAATAGAAGCTAAATTTCATTTACCTTCTATAAAATTAGTTTCATTATCATAATGTAATAAATATAAAACCGATTCATTTTATAGAATTCGTTATAAACTTCATGATTGACAATAAAAAAGAGGCTTAACTATTAAATATTACATCATAATATGATCTATTTTAACATATTCATACTTTAATGAAATAAAATTTTGTCTCTTTGAAGAGAAATATCCATTCATATTTTTAGCGGCAACGGAAGAGATTTTTCATCAAATATGGCTCTCTTAAAAATCTTTAATCCCCATCTCTTCTGCTGATAAAGGGATTCCGCATACCGCCATTTTTAGTAAAAACTATTGATCTTTATAACGCTCAACAAGTACTGGTTGGATCTGCTCTCCGTTCATCGCTGCTTCCACCGTGTCCAGTAATAAAGACATTCTTGCCACTAACGAATTCGGCTTTTTAATCGGATCATCTTGACCATATGGAATAAAATATATATTTTTTGTAGCCATCAATCTCATTAAATTAACACCGTTTAACCCGAGAGCATCATTGGTTGAAATTCCTAAAACGACTGGCTTACGGTTTCGCAAAGTGGCTTTTGCGGCCATTAATACAGGAGAGTCAGTCATTGCATTTGCAAATTTACTAAGCGAATTTCCAGTTAATGGAGCAATCACCATACAATCAAGAGGAATTTTGGGACCTAACGGCTCTGCTTTTACAATGGTATCAATAACTTTATTTCCAGTTAATTCTTCAATCCGTTCAATCCAATCTTCCCCTTTTCCAAAACGTGTATCAGTATTTTTGACGGTATGGGTTACAACTGGCAAAACTTCTGCCCCTGCATGAACGAGTTTTTCTATTTCTGGAAAAACTTCATCGTACGTACAGTGGGAACCAGTTAGCCCAAAACCAATCCTCTTACCATTAACACTCATGTTCCTTACCCCTTTCGTGATTGTAAGTCCTCTTGCAACACTCTTGACAGTACGTTCGCCAATATTTGCCCTGCTGTCCTAGGTGCAACGATGCCGGGCAAGCTAGGTGCTAACAATGCTTTAATTCCTCTTTTTTCTGCATAACGAAAATCAGTTCCTCCAGGCTTTGAAGCCAAATCAATAATCAATGTGTGCGGTGGCATTTTCGATATCACTGAAGCTGTTACGATCATATGAGGAATTGTATTTATACATATATCAACATCTCTTACATGTTCTTCGAGATTTTTTAATTGAAAAGGAGTAAGTGACATTTCTGTTATTCTTGCAATATGCTCTGTTTTTCTAGCTCCCACCTTTACATAGGCACCTAAGGCATCAAAAGTTCTAGCTACGGTCATTCCAACTCTACCAAGACCTAGAACAAGCACATTTGAACCATGAATCGTGAAATCTGTATGATGAATAGCCATCATAATTGTACCTTCAACCGTCGGGATCGAATTATATATAGCAACGTCATCTCTTTGAAAAAGCTGAACAAGGCGGCGATCCGCTTTTTTAGTGATCCCGCTTAAATAGGAATTGGTGATTCCTGAATAAACTGTGCAATGTGATGGTGTTTCCAGCAATATCTCCTCGGACAAAAATACCTTTTCATTGGAAAAAATGGTGTCAACCTGACCGTCTAAACCTGTTCCAGCTACCGGAAGAATAATGGTATCGACGATGGAAAAGTCAACTTCATCTATCTTCTCCTTTACCGCTCCCGAAAAAGCGTGATCAAGCTGCTCGAAGCCTATTAGTGAGAGTTTTGCATCAAGCTCAGTTAATCTACGGATAATCTCCAACTGTCTTGCGTCTCCACCGATGACTGCTAAATGCAATCCTGTCAGCATAAAACAATTCACCTTCTTTTTTTGAAATCCTAAGGCAAGAATATAAGTTAATAAACTCATTTTGATTTATCGTTTTTTTAAAATATCAACTACTCCAACATCTTATGAATAAAAGAAAGAATCGGTGAGTTATCCCACTAAATCTCTTCTGAAATTGGTCAAGAGCTCTAGAATAAAAGCTAAGGAACGGAGGTTTTAACCATTGGATAACAGGCTTCTGTTAATGCTTAGCAGAGTTTTTCCTCGTCCCATACCTTACCCTATAACCGGAACTAAACATTTCGCCTGCAATATTTCCCCAGTTATCACTACTTTTTTATGCGATGCTATAGGATTGTGCTAATTTCATAAAAAACCAATTTTTGCGTCTTTTATACTGAACGACCACTCTGACTTGGATAAAATGTAAACACTGCTCTGCTTGTCCAAATGCTCGCTCTATTCTAAATCAATCCCTTTGTATTCGCACTGCTTAATCGAATAAACTCCTCTACACTGTACTCTCCTCTCTGTCATAATTTTTTGACACGACATTCTTCTCTCCTTGACTCCGAGCCTATTCCTTATAGTCCAAAAAGCGCTTTTTCCTACTCCACCACTCGTATGGTCACATTCGTTTACTCTTCACATATAATGAATTTTTGTCTATTGTGAAATAGTTTAAGGTATGTATACAAGAATTTTTTTCCCTTATTTCACCCGCGTCAAAGCTAAAATACACCAATATGGACATGGGCAACAATTTGGTCTAACCTAACTTATTTCAAAAAAGAAAGGATTGGTGCAAAAAACTATTTGCTTCAATCCTCATCTAAATCGTTATTTGGTACATCAATAATGATCATATCATTACCGATTTTTTTAATATGACGCCAAGGTACTCGAACTTCTCCGCCTTGTCTTTTAAAGCCAAACCATTTTAACGACGGAATCAGCAAAGCCCTAATTTGGCCACTATTCTCGTCGATTTCTAAATCAGTTTGCCCCAAAACACCTAGGCGTTCTGCCTTTTTAACATCGACTATTTCCTTCCCACTTAATTCACTAAGCCTCAATTCATTCCCCTCCGTTTCCATCACTCCTTATATATGTATCAATACATAACAGAATTTAGAATAAGCTCGACCTAAATTATTTACATTTTGCCAAATTGGAAATTTGCGGTCGATCTTGTCATTCTACAAAAAAAACAACCTGCCGAAAAGCAGGTTGCAAGACGTTAAATATTCTTTGGTAACTCTCCCTCTGGGCTTATGAGAGAAACTGAAAATGCATTTGTGAAAATTGTATTGGCGAGCTTGTCAACGCCTTCCTTAGAAACCTGATCAATCTCATGAACAATTTCATCAAGGGTACGATGGCGTTTTAACAGGAGCTCATTTTTTCCATTGCGGCTCATACGGCTGTTCGTACTTTCTAAACTTAACATTAAGCTCCCTTTTAACTGCTCTTTACAGTTGTTTAGCTCTTTTTCTGTAATCCCTTCACTTTTTAAATTAGCAAGTGTTTCATTGATCGTATCAAACAACACATCTAACTGCTTAGCACCCGTGCCTCCATAAATCGTCACAATTCCGCTATCGTGGAAGGAAGAATGATATGAGAATACAGAATATGCAAGCCCTTTTCGTTCACGGACATCTTGGAATAATCTTGAACTCATGCTCCCGCCAAGAACATTATTTAAAACGATCAAATTATAAATGTCTTCATGCCCTACTTGTAGCCCTTCAAACCCAATGCATAGATGGGCCTGTTCCGTTTCCTTTTTCCGTGCCATATGGTTCATATGGAACATAGGCTTTCCATCAGGCTGTTCCTGATTCCCACCTTCATAGCTCCCAAAATGTTTTTCTACATCAGAAATAAACGATTCAGTAATATTTCCAGCAATGGAAATCACGACATTTTCCGGAGTGTATGTATTATGCATATATTCTTTTAATGTTTCACCAGTAAAAGATGCCAATGTCTCCTCGGTACCTAAAATTGGATAGCCTAACGGATGATTTTCATAGACAGCTTTACTTAACAAATCATGAACAATATCATCGGGTGTATCCTCATACATCTTGATTTCTTCATAAACAACATTCTTTTCTTTTTTCAACTCTTCTTCATCAAAGGTTGAATTGAAAAACATATCAGCAAGTACTTCAAGAGCAAAATTCGCATGATTGTCCAGAACCTTTGCATAGTAGCAAGTATATTCTTTTGATGTGAAGGCATTAACCTGGCCGCCGATACTATCAAATGATTCGGCTATTTCACGCGCCGATCTCGTCTTAGTTCCTTTAAAAAACATATGCTCAAGAAAATGAGAAATTCCATTGTTTTCCGGATTCTCATTACGTGAACCAGTTCCAATCCAGACACCAATAGCAACTGAACGAACAGTAGGTATATTTTCTAGTACGATTCTTACTCCATTTTGACAAGTATATCTCTTAATCACGCAAATTCCTCCTGTTTCAAAACATGATGCTAAAATTACATCGTTTGATGACTTCACCGTTGCCGAAAATACTTTATTTCTTAAACCGTGGTATATGCTGGTCGTTACGATAACAGCCTCTATAAATATGACCAAGACGAAACTGCTTCTCATCTTTGTTATGATAGATCAGCATTATTCTTAGCTTGTCTCTTTTTCCCTCTAATATCCGAAAGTCTTACCGTCTTTCACTCAGCAGCTCTGATACAGTATTAATTTCTAAATCCTTATCTTTAATTTCAGTTATTAATAGATCGAGTGCTTTTGCAGTTGAATCGGTCGGATGCATCAACACCATTGCCCCGTTATGAATTTTACTGATAACGCGGTCGATAAGAACCTCAGGTGTTGGTTTTTGCCAATCGATCGTATCGACACTCCACAAGACAGTTCCCAGCTTTTCTTCAGCAGCAATTTTCACTACTTCATCGCGATAACTTCCACTAGGAGGCGCTAACCATAAAGGAAGTTTTTCAGTCGTTGCTTCAATCACTTCATTTGTTTTTTGAATCTCCTGTCTAATCATTCCCGCGGAAATTCGCTTCATATCGGGATGTGTATAGGAATGATTTCCAACCTCATGCCCTGCTGAGGAAATCATTTTGGCTAATTCCGGATGATTTTTCACCCATCTTCCCTCTAAAAAAAAGGTAACGTGAACATTATGTTTTTTCAAAGTTGCAAGAATAGGGGAAAGATATTCATTGCCCCATGCTACATTAATAATAAAGCTAACCATTGGCTTTTCTGGATTGCCTTTATAAATTGGATTTGGCGGTAGATCACGGAGGTGGACATTTGGTTCAACTTGTGTAAATACAAGCTTTTCCTTTTTAAATTTCCCATCTTTCTTCATTTTCTCAAAAGAAGCGTCAACATCAACCTTTAAACCATTAATGCCCGGAACTGCTTTCCAGACTGGGTCAATCTTCGCATCTATAGGTGCAAGTTCGTAATCTTTTTCCTTAGAACGAATCTCTTCATATAAAGGGTCAACTTTTTTACTGACGAATGTGCTATCTCCTTTTAACTTCGCCAAATATTGTACTGTTAATGAATTATTCACAATAAGGACACCGAGTAAAACAATCATAGCAATAAAAATCAGCTTTTTCATCCTATATGCCTCCTTCCTTACAAATTATGAGGAAGGGGGACAAGGTAGAACTAGGTTTGCAGAAAACCCACTTCTAGTACTAAAGAGACACAAAAAGCCAGGGCATCCCCTGACTTTTTCGAAGCATAGGAGCACTTGTTTCTTAACTTCGTAAGTGAAACATTTACTTCTGTGCCTGTTCCTTTTGCTCTCGTTGCTCTTTTAGAACAGCTTTTCTGGATAAGTTAACACGTCCTTGTTTATCAATCTCCGTTACTTTTACAAGCACTTCATCACCGATTGATAATACATCTTCTACTTTTCCAACCCGTTCTTCTGCTATTTCTGAAATATGAACTAAGCCATCTTTACCGCTAAAGATTTCAACAAATGCACCGAATTTCTCAATTCGTTTTACTTTTCCTAAGTACATTTGACCAACTTCCACTTCACGTACGATGTCTTCTATAATCTTTTTCGCTTTTTGGTTCATTTCCTCATTTGTTGAAGAAATGAAAATGGTACCATCTTGTTCAATATCGATTTTAACATTTGTTTCTTCAATAATTTTGTTAATCTGCTTTCCGCTTGGTCCGATAACATCGCGAATTTTATCTGGGTTAATATGCATCGTTAAGATTTTTGGAGCATATTGAGAAAGCTCGTTATTTGGTGCAGAAATCGTCGCTAGCATTGATTCAAGAATTTGCATCCGGCCTTTTTTAGCTTGTTGCAATGCTTCTTCTAGAATTTCACGAGATAATCCTTCAATTTTAATATCCATTTGCAGGGCAGTTACCCCTTTAGAAGTACCTGCAACTTTAAAGTCCATATCCCCTAAATGGTCTTCCATTCCTTGAATGTCTGTTAAAACGGTATAATGTTCGCCAGATTTCACAAGCCCCATCGCAATTCCAGCAACTGGCGCTTTAATCGGCACCCCAGCATCCATCATTGCCAACGTACTTGCACAAATACTCGCTTGCGAGGTTGAACCATTTGATTCAAGTACTTCTGATACTAAGCGAATTGTATACGGAAAGTCGCTTTCAGAAGGGATAATTGGTTCAAGAGCACGTTCTCCAAGTGCACCATGTCCAATTTCCCGACGACCAGGTCCTCTAATTGGTCCTGTTTCTCCTACACTGAAGCTTGGGAAATTATAATGATGCATAAACCGTTTTTCTTCTTCGATTCCTAAGCCATCTAATATTTGTACATCTCCTAATGCTCCAAGTGTACAAATACTTAATGCTTGTGTCTGTCCACGTGTGAATAGCCCGGAACCATGCGTACGCGGAAGAAGTCCAACTTCTGAAGATAAAGGACGGATTTCATCCGGATTACGACCATCAGGGCGTACTTTTTCTTCTGTAATTAACCGACGAACTTCACCTTTTACAAGCTTGTCTAATATTTGTTTCACTTGCTTTAGGTCATCCTCATCTGCTTCCTGCTCTTCATACTGAGCAATCACTCTGTCTTTCACTGCTTTTATCGCGTCCTCACGCGCATGCTTTTCCTGCACTTGAATGGCTTCAATCATTTCTTTTTCGCATGTTTCACGAATTTCTGCTTCTAATTGCTCATCGACATTGAAAAGGATAACTTCCATCTTTTCCTTGCCAACTTTTGCAGCAATTTCTTCTTGAAAGGCAATCAAACGTTTAATTTCTTCATGACCAAACATAATGGCTTCAAGCATTGTTTCTTCAGGCACTTCATCTGCGCCCGCTTCCACCATATTGATCGCATCTTTTGTACCGGCAACAACTAAATGGATATCACTTTTTTCCATTTGCTCAACATTTGGATTAATAACAAAGTTTCCATCTATTCGTCCTACCGTCACTCCAGCAATTGGTCCTTCAAACGGAATATCTGAAATTGTTAAAGCAAGAGAAGAGCCAAACATCGCAGCCATTTCCGATGAGCAATCTTGATCTACACTCATTACCATGCTAATGACTTGGACTTCATTCCTAAAGCCATCAGCAAATAAAGGTCGGATGGGACGATCAATTAAGCGGCTTGCTAAAATCGCTTTTTCACTCGGACGTCCTTCCCTCTTAATGAAACCTCCTGGAATCTTTCCTACAGCATATAGTCTTTCCTCATAATTAACAGTTAACGGAAAGAAGTCTAGCTTTTTCGGTTCTTTTGAAGCAGTTGCTGTGCTTAATACAGCAGTATCTCCATAACGGATTAATGCTGAGCCGTTAGCTTGTTTTGCCAATTGACCAATTTCAACAGTTAGTGGCCGGCCAGCCCACTCTATGGAAAAGATTTGTTTTTCTTGTCCCATTCTTTTTAAAACCCCTCTCTTACTAACACTCCTGGGAGATTTAGCTAATTAAAAATATATTGTATCTTAAACTTCATCTCATTACTCTATTAAGCATGATGATGACGGATAATATTCATTATTTTACATAAAACTATATTTGCTTATGCTATCTTTCAGCTAAAGTGGTTTCCTTATGACATTCTCACAGCGGCTATCCTTGCAAACTTCAGGTCCTCTCCCTACGATAAGTCAAACTCAATTCACTTTCGCTCATTGGTTTTCCTTTATCGAAAGAACAAGCCCTTCCAGTTTGTACGGAGATAAGCAAGCCGCTTCCGCTTTTCTCTGTCCAGCTTCAGGCCCCTAGCACCTATTGTCCTTCAAGCCGCCTCCCTACGATAAGTCGATATCGATTCGCTTTCGCTCTTCGTATCTCCTTTATCTCAGTCGCTGTCTCTCCAGGCCATACGGTGCTAAACAGGGGCCTTCCGCTTTTCTCTGTCCAGCTTCAGGCCCCTAGCACCTATTGTCCTTCAAGCCGCCTCCCTACGATAAGTCGATATCGATTCGCTTTCGCTCTTCGTATCTCCTTTATCTCAGTCGACGTCTCTCCAGGCCATACGGTGCTAAACAGGGGCCTTCCGCTTTTCTTATATTATGTACATTTTTTTATGGACTTAAAATACGAGATTATGTATTAATTTTCCAATTATTTAATGCTAACAAAAAAGCGGGAAAAATCCCGCTTTTGTTAACATCCAGTTCTTATCGACGTAAACCAAGTCTGTTGATTAACTCACGGTAACGTTGAACGTCTTTGTTACGAAGATAAGTTAATAGGTTACGACGTCTACCTACCATTTTCAAAAGACCGCGACGTGAATGGTGGTCTTTCTTATGAGTACGTAAGTGATCATTTAAATTATTGATCTCCTCAGTAAGGACAGCGATTTGAACTTCTGGTGAACCAGTATCGTTCTCATGTGTTTTAAACTCATTGATAAGTTCATTCTTACGTTCTTTTGTGATTGCCATCCGTTTCACCTCCTAAATATTCAATCCCCAGATGCTCCAGCAAGCGTCGGTGACTCGACTTGCCAAGCAAAGGTTCATTTTTAGTACGTGCATTCATCCATATATACGAAATGAATTCACGTTAATTAGAATACAACTTTTTGTGACAAAAAGCAAGAGGAAACAATATATTTCGCTGTTCCCGGTAAAATAAACCTAAATTTTATTAAAATAATCAATCGTACTTGCCTTGTCTTTTTCTATTTGTTGGACAAGCTCCTCAATACCATTGAATTTTTTCTCTGCTCTAATCCTTTTATGCCACTCAATCACTACTTCATAACCATAAATTTCCTGAGTGAATTGAAAGATATGAACTTCAACAGATGGCTTTGGAGCTTGGGTTTCATTAAATGTTGGCTTATATCCTATATTACAGACGCCCTCATACCACTTATCTGCAACAAGGATTCTCACAGCATACACACCAGTTGGTGGGAGATAAAAGGAATCATCAATAGCAGTGTTAGCAGTTGGAAAGCCAATTGTTCGACCTCTTTTGTCGCCATGAATAACAATCCCACTCGTTGTATAAAAACGGCCTAAAAAGTCAGGTATTCTTTCCACATCCCCCTCCCGTATCAATTTACGGATAAGAGTGGAGCTTATCTTTTCATGCCCGTTTGACAATTTCGGTACAGTCGTAAATTCAAATTTTCCTCTTGAATGAAACGGGAGTGTCTCCATCGTGCCTTTCCCTAATCTCCCATAACTGTAATCAAAACCGGCAACCACATGAATAACATTTAAAGCAATTAAATATTGATCAACAAACTCCTGCGGAAGAAGGTTAGCAAATTCACTTGTAAAATGCACCACAAATAAATAATCTACATGAAGCTGCTCTATTAATCTCGCCTTCTCTTTTAGAGGAGTGATATATTCCACATGCTTTATATCCCGCCGAAGAACTACAGACGGATGAGGATCAAAAGTCATTACGGCAACCTTGCAATTTTTTTTCTTAGCTATTGCAGCAGCCGTATTTATTACTTCCTGATGCCCGTAATGAACCCCGTCAAAAAAACCTAATGCCATCGTCATTGGCGCAAAATGTTCGGGCTTAAATTGATGAGGATGATGAATATGAATAACTTCCACTATTTTCCCACCTAATTCCTGTCACAGAAAAATCTCATATAGTCTATATTTTAAGCACTTTTTTAGGCTTCATTAACCCTTCTTTTTGAGGGTGTGCCTCATAAATAGCTATGGCAGTACCATCCATCTCTTCCAAAATAATCGGCCCTTTCTCATTGAGAAATGGCTCTGGAATAGGAAGGACAGCTCCATTTTTTACTTTCTCACCTAATTTATCATTTATTTGATATTTCGGCAAATAATTTAAGGCCGTCTCAATCGGTCGAAGAGCCTCTACAATTGCTCCTGTTCCGACTAACTCCTCAACTTCAGAAAAGGTAAGGCAATCGTCTAACGTAAAACTCGCAGACCTAATGCGGGTTAATTGTGACATATGTGCCGGATATCCGAGCTTTTCACCTATCATTACGGCAAGTGTACGGATATATGTTCCTTTACTGCATGACACTTGAAAGCGAAAACGAATCAATTCTCCTTCAAATCGCTCCCGCTCATCCAGCAATTCAATAGAATAGATCGTCACCTTTCTAGATGGTCGTTCCACTTCCAGCCCTTGCCTTGCATATTCATACAATCTTTTCCCATTAACTTTTACTGCTGAGAACATCGGAGGCGTTTGTGTTATTTCACCGGAAAGCTCCGCTAACACAGCTAGAACTTCCGCTCTGGAAAAAGATTTTTTTTCTAAGTTTTCCTCAACAGTTTCTCCTGCTGCATCCTCTGTCGTTGTAGAAAAGCCGATTGTCACTTCTCCGACATATGTTTTACCTGCATTTGTTATGTATTCAGCAACCTTTGTTGCACGTCCCAAGCAAATGGGAAGTACGCCATCGACTTCAGGATCTAATGTTCCTGTATGCCCTATTCTTTTCATCCTCAATATTTTTCGCAGCTTAAAGACACAATCATGTGATGTCATTCCTTTTGGTTTATACAGCGGCAGTATCCCTTCCATCTCTATCCTCCTATTCAACATGTGCATTTTTTATGAGCGACCTTTTTGCAAAACACTATCGAACCAAAATCTCCGAGCTACTCGCACAAAAACAGAAATGGTTAGATGAAGTTGACCCAAGTGCAAGTGCGTAAGGTCAAATGTAGCTTTTCTTCGCGCTCATCGACGCCGAGCTTTTCCTTCGACAAAGTCAACTTACGGTGCTGGCCTCTCCCGTTGCATTAAAAAATCCAAATGCCTAAATTTATTGAAATTTGGCGCTAGAAAAAGTAAGCCACAACAAACGAAATTTATAGCTTCTTAAACGAGAGAAAAAGGATAGACAACCCGTCTATCCCTCCTCCATGTCAAATTATATGAAAAGTTTTTTACCTACGATAACGCTCGCAAGTCGACTCTAATCTTCATGATCCTTCGTTTGGTTCTCTTCTTGAAGCTTATACAAAAGGGAATCGATACGATTACCATAATCAATCGATTCATCAAATTCGAATATGATTTCTGGTGTTTTTCTCAAGCGGATTCTCTGCCCAATTTCCGAGCGGATAAAGCCTTTTGCTTTTGCTAAACCCTTCAGCGTATTCTCCTTCTGCTCATCATCTCCTAAAACGGAAATGAATACTTTAGCTTGTTGAAGATCACCAGTTACTTGAACATCTGTCACGGTAACAAACCCTATCCGAGGATCCTTAATTTTCCGTCCGATAATCTCGCCGAGTTCTTTTTTCATTTGTTCGCCAACACGATTAGATCTAAGACTCATTTTTGTCACCTCTAGTCCTATAAGAAAAGCAAGCGCCTTGCTATCAACAAACAAACTGCTTTCTCTAGCATGCTAAAGCAAATGGCAAATTTGTTATGCAATAGACGGCTGACGCTTGACCATTCATCATGTGAAAAATAAAACATTTTTGTAACAAGGACAAGCGTCCTCTATTCTTTTTGCCCTTCTCGGTAAACAATTACTGTTTAAAATCTAAAGCCACTCAATATCAGTAATCGTTCTCTCAATTTCCGGAAAAGAATCGATGAACTTAAGCGCGTTTTGCAGTTCCATTTCAGATGAAACTTGAGAAGAGGTTACAACAACGATGGCAATTTTTGTTCGTTGCCACACGTCCTGAAAATCAACTTCCGCTACAGAGAGGTTAAATTTCTGTTTCAATCTCACAAGGACTCGCTGTAAAACTGCTCTCTTCTCTTTCAGTGAATGAGCATCATAAATGATACACTCACAAACTGCAAGACCCACTATCATTAACGTTCCACTTCCTCCATAATATATGCTTCAATGACGTCTCCTTCTTTTACATCATTAAAGTTTTTGATCGTGATTCCACATTCATACCCTTGAGCAACTTCTTTCACATCATCTTTGAATCTTCTTAAAGCATCAATTTCGCCTTCGAAAATAACGATGCCATCACGAATGAGGCGAACGCCACTGTTGCGAGTGATTTTTCCATCCGTTACATAAGAACCTGCAATCGTTCCAACTTTGGATACCTTGAAGGTTTGACGAACTTCAGCCTGCCCAATAATTTTTTCTTCAAACTCAGGATCAAGCATCCCTTTCATTGCCGCTTCAATTTCTTCGATCGCTTTGTAAATGATTCGATGAAGGCGAATATCAACTTCCTCTGATTCAGCGGCACGCTTCGCATTGTTATCAGGACGCACATTAAATCCGATAACAATAGCATTTGATGCAGCGGCGAGTGTAATGTCAGACTCATTAATGGCACCAACGCCAGTATGAATTATTTTGACATTAACCCCTTCAACATCTAGCTTTTGGAAAGCTGCTGCCACAGCTTCAACAGAACCTTGTACGTCTGCTTTGACAATTATATTAAGTTCTTTCATTTCACCTTGCTTTAAGTGATCAAAAAGATTGTCTAAGCTTATCCGTGTCTTTTCGCTTCTTTGCGCTTGTAGTGCTTGAGTCGCACGAGCTTCACCAACTTGACGTGCTGTCTTTTCATCTTCGAAGACGACAAAGCGGTCTCCTGCCTGAGGAACATCATTCAAGCCTGTAATTTCAACAGGTGTTGAAGGACCAGCTTCTTTCACACGCCGTCCAAGATCGTTGACCATCGCACGGACGCGTCCAAAAGTATTTCCAACTACAATGGGGTCGCCCACCCTTAATGTTCCGTTTTGAACGAGCAATGTTGCAACTGAGCCTCGGCCCTTATCTAATTGAGCTTCAATCACAGTTCCAATTGCCTTTCTGTCAGGGTTTGCTTTATATTCCTCCACTTCACTGACAAGAAGAATCATTTCTAATAGCGAATCAATTCCTTCTCCAGTTAGAGCAGAAAGCGGTACAAAGATCGTATCTCCTCCCCATGCTTCAGGGATTAATCCATGCTCAGTTAATTCTTGCATAACACGATCCGGGTTGGCTGCCTCTTTATCAATTTTGTTGACAGCCACAATAATTGGCACTTCTGCAGCTTTAGCGTGATTAATTGCCTCAATTGTCTGAGGCATAACACCGTCATCTGCAGCAACAACAAGCACAGTAATATCAGTGATTTTGGCACCGCGGGCCCTCATCGTTGTAAAAGCGGCGTGACCTGGAGTATCTAAGAAAGTAATTTTTTTCCCGTTCTCTTCTACTTGGTATGCCCCAATATGCTGAGTAATTCCTCCAGCTTCACCAGCTGTCACCTTTGTATGGCGAATTGAATCAAGAAGTGTCGTTTTACCGTGGTCCACGTGTCCCATAATCGTGACGACAGAGGGTCTTTCTACTAGCTCTGCATCCTCGTCCTCAGTGAAATACACCTCTAAATCCGTAACATCAACTTTTACTTCTTCTTCAACCTCTACACCGTATTCAGAGGCAATCAATTCTATCGCATCTTTGTCCAGGTCCTGATTTATCGTCGCCATTACACCAAGTAAGAACAATTTTTTAATAATTTCAGATGGCTCACGGTGTAATTTCTTCGCCAACTCAGCAACCGTTAATGATTCGCTAAAAGTGATTTTTGCCGGAAGCTCTTTTTCTTTCCTTTTTGGAGGCTGAGATTGAGCTTGAGGCTGATTCTTTCCTTTGTTTTTCTGATTCTTATTTTTGTTTTTTTGATTTCCTTGATTATTATGGTTACTCTTAAAGCCTTTATTTTCTTTTGGTTGCCCTTCACCAGTGCCTTTTTTGCCATCACGTGTCTTCTGTGTTGGAGCGCTTTGTGCTTTAACTGGACCAGCATTCCGTTCCCCAGATGTACCAGTTTTTTCTTTTGATTTTGCTTGTTGAGGCTGTTTTTCCTCTTTATTGTAAAGACGATCAAGCTTCTGGATTGTATCCCCTTCGATTGTTGTCATATGATTTGAAACCTCTATATTCATTTCTTTTAGTTTAGTGATAACGTCTTTACTTGAAACATTGTGTTTTTTTGCGTATTCGTAAACTCGTATTTTACTCATATTTTCACCCCCGCAAGTATTAATCGAGCACTTGTTTCAGCTTATTGGCAAACCCTGCATCTAAAACAGCCACAACTACGCGGGCTTCCTTCCCAATTGATTGGCCGAGTAAATTACGGTTCTCCACCAACTTATATGGAATTGAAAAGGATTTGCATTTATCCGTCACTTTTTTCGCGGTATTGGCGGATGCATCCGCAGAGAGCAATACAAGCTTTGCCCTGCCACTTCTTATTTCTTTAACGACAAGCTCTTCGCCTGAAATGATTTTCCGCGCTCGATTGGCTAGGCCTAACAATGACATCCATTGATTTGGTTTCATTAGGATTGTCGTTTCTCCTTCTCTACTAACTCAAGTAGTTCATCATAAATAGATTCGTCTATTTCGACTTCTAAATGATTTTTCAATGTGTTTTTCTTTTTGGCTAAAAGAATGGCTTCCTTGTCTTTTGATAGGTAAGCTCCGCGACCATTTTTCTTTCCTGTTAAATCGATGGAAACTTCACCTTCTTTTGAGCGAACGATGCGAACAAGTTCTTTTTTCGGCCTCATTTCACCAGTCGCCACACATTTTCGCAAAGGAACTTTTTTTCTGTTCATCCATCTTTCACCTCTTTTTACTCACGTGAATCCTCTAAGTTTAAGCTTAAATCATTATCATAATCTTGCTCATCTTCATCATCAAAGCTAAGAATTCCTTCTTCACGTGGGAATATTCCTGCTTCTCTTGCATCTGTTTCCGACTTAATGTCGATTTTCCAGCCTGTCAGTTTAGCAGCAAGGCGAGCATTTTGACCTCTTTTTCCAATGGCCAGTGAAAGCTGATAATCTGGTACGACGACTGTAGTTGCCTTCTCTTCTTCATTGACGATCACATCAAGTACCTTTGAAGGACTTAAAGCATTAGCAACAAATACAACCGGGTCATTCGACCATTTTACAATATCGATTTTTTCCCCTTTAAGCTCGTTTACAACCGCTTGAACTCGAGCTCCTTTTGGCCCTACACAAGAACCAACTGGATCGACCTCAGGGTTTTCAGAGTGGACAGAAATTTTCGATCGATCTCCAGCTTCTCTAGAAACCGATTTAATTTCCACCGTTCCATCATAAATTTCCGGAACCTCTATTTCAAAAAGACGCTTCAATAAGCCAGGATGAGTTCTCGAAACGTAGATTTGAGGACCTTTAGTCGTCTTTTCTACTTTTGTAATAAAAACTTTAATGCGGTCATGTGGTCGATATCTCTCATTAGGCATTTGCTCATTAGCTGGTAGGATCGCTTCGATCTTTCCTAAGCTTACATAAATAAATTTGGAGTCTACACGCTGTACAATTCCTGTCATGATATCTTCTTCACGATCAATGAATTCTGAATAAATAATGCCTCTCTCTGCTTCCCTTACTCTTTGCGTAACAACCTGCTTCGCTGTTTGTGCGGCAATTCTGCCAAAATCTTTTGGTGTTACTTCGAGTTCAACAACATCTTCAATTTGGTAGTTTGGATTGATTCTGCGTGCATCCTCGAGTGAAATTTCAAGGCGGGGATCAAAAACTTCTTCCACGACATCTTTTCTTGCAAAAACCCTCATTGTACCAGCACCTAAATTTAAATCAATGCGGACATTTTGAGCTTGATTAAAGTTTCTCCGATAGGCAGAAACTAACGCTGCTTCAATCGCTTCAATAATTACCTCTCTTGAAATTCCTTTTTCTTTTTCCAGCAAGTCAAGAGCATCTAGCAATTCACTGCTCATTTGATTTTATCCCCCTTTAATCTCTATCAAATTAATTAAATTCTTCACAAATTCACTTTAAGAAAAAGTTACGGCTAACCGAGCATTTGCAATTTTGTCCATTGGGATGTGAACGATTTTCTTTCTTGTTTTAATCGTCATCTCTATCGTTAACTGATCTGTTGAGTATTCAGTTAGCTTTCCTTCAAAGCTTTTCTCACCATCAATTGGTTCGTATGTTTTCACAAAAACGTTTTGCCCCACTGCTCTTTCATAGTCCTTTTCCTTTTTGAGAGGACGCTCAGCACCTGGAGATGAAACCTCCAAGAAATAGTTGTAAGGAATCGGATCAATTTCGTCTAGTTTCTCACTTAATTTCTCGCTCACTAGTCCGCATTCCTCAATGTCAACACCGCCCGTTTTATCAATGTAAACACGAAGGAACCAATTTTTTCCTTCTTTAACATATTCAATATCCACCAATTCAAGATTAAGTTCATCCACGATGGGACCAGCAATCTCTTCGACAATTTCAATTACCTTACTCATATTTTCCCTCCTAACTTTAACTGTCCTAACTAGAATCAATTTCAATTCTACGGAACATAAAATTGACTCAGGCTGTTAAAAAACACAAAAAGGAAGCAATGTTAAAATCACTTACTCAGGCAGCTCGCAAACGCTCGCTTTCTTCGCTACTTCTCCTTGTCCGGTTCTCATTCGCTCCTCCCAACGTTTCGCAATTATTCATGAGGCAAACGTTTTAAAAGGAGCAACTGCTATCTATCACTTTTGACTTTGACTACACTCTGACTTGCTGTTATGTAGAAAAACATTAAGATAAATCCAGTGCTTTAATCCCGTTCACTTTGCTAGTGGTTATTTCATTTAATATGCTAGCCGATCATTCATTTTTCAAGGGCTAATCTCAGGCAATCGAAAAAAGCGTTCCCAAACAAACAAGAAAGAGCGGGGGAGCCCCACTCTTGTAAACGAGAGTTATCGATAGTATTTCCAATAAAACTATACCATAATCAATATTTTTATGCAAACATAAGTGTTCTTTCCACTTGACAAATCCTAATTTATTTTCAAGGATTATTGTCCATTTTTAAAGTTTGCGAAACAAATTTTGCTTTAAAGGAGCTCCAAACCAAATTCTAAAACAATGATAACTGATTTTGCTCTGGCATATCAGCAAGACAGCCATGATTATCTAAATACTCCATGATTGTCTTAGAAACTTTTCCGCGCTGCTGCAGATCTTCTTTTGATAAAAATTCCCCATCTTCACGAGCCTTTACAATATTAATAGCAGCATTTGTTCCAAGTCCTGGAATCGAATTGAATGGCGGTATTAAAGAGTTTCCATCAATAATAAATTCCGATGCGCTTGAACGATATAAATCCACCTTTCTAAAAGTAAAGCCTCTCTCATTCATTTCCAATGCCAGTTCAAGGACAGTAAGTAGATTTTTCTCCTTCGTTGAGGCTTCAAGTCCCTTTGCATTGATTTCTTCAATTTTTGCCCGAATCGCCTGAGAACCTTTAACCATTGCTTCAATATCAAAATCTTCTGCTCTAACAGTGAAATAAGCTGCATAATAATATAGTGGATAATGAACCTTAAAGTAAGCAATCCGGACTGCCATTAACACATAGGCTGCTGCATGGGCTTTTGGGAACATATATTTTATTTTCTTACAAGAATCGATATACCATTCCGGAACCTCATTCCTGCGCATTTCCTCTTCCATTTCATCTGTCAAACCTTTTCCCTTACGAACAGACTCCATAATTTTAAAAGCAAAGGATGGTTCCAGCCCTTGATAAATAAGATAAACCATAATATCATCACGACAACCGATAACTTCACTTAGCGTACAAATATTATTTTGAATCAATTCCTGAGCATTCCCGAGCCAAACATCCGTTCCGTGGGATAACCCAGAGATTTGCACAAGTTCGGAAAAAGTAGTTGGTTTCGTATCCTCTAACATTTGCCGAACAAAGCGAGTACCGAACTCAGGTATCCCCAGCGTTCCTGTTTTACACATAATCTGTTCTTCCGTAACGCCAAGCGCCTCCGGTCCACTAAAAATTTTCATCACTTCTTTGTCATCTGTAGGAATCGTCTTTGGATCGATTCCACTTAAATCTTGAAGCATACGAATGACCGTCGGATCATCGTGTCCTAATATATCAAGCTTTAAGACGTTGTCATGAATTGAGTGGAAGTCAAAATGAGTGGTCTTCCATTCAGAATTCCGATCATCAGCAGGGAACTGAATCGGTGTGAAATCATAAATATCCATGTAGTCTGGGACAACAATGATACCACCTGGATGCTGACCAGTTGTTCGTTTAACTCCTGTACAACCAGTTGCTAATCGTTCAATTTCAGCACCGCGAAGTTGGAGATTATTATCCTGTTGATATGCCTTCACATATCCAAACGCCGTCTTATCAGCAACCGTGCCAATTGTTCCCGCACGATAAACGTAGTCCTCACCAAACAGGACTTTCGTATAATTGTGTGCCTGCGGCTGATATTCACCTGAGAAGTTCAAATCGATATCAGGTACCTTGTCCCCTTTAAAGCCAAGAAATGTTTCAAACGGGATATCGTGGCCATCTTTGACGTATTTCTCTCCGCAATTTGGACATTCTTTATCAGGCAAGTCAAAACCAGAACCAACTGAACCGTCATTAAAAAATTCCGAATGCTTACAGCTTGGACAGACATAATGTGGTGGCAATGGATTTACTTCTGTAATTTCTGTCATCGTTGCAACTAGCGATGAGCCTACCGAACCACGAGAACCTACTAAATAGCCATCATCTAAAGATTTTTTAACAAGTTTATGTGAGATTAAGTAAATAACCGCAAATCCGTGTCCAATGATACTCTTTAATTCTTTTTCTAAGCGCGCCTCCACAATTTCTGGAAGGTTTTCTCCGTAGATGTCTTTTGCCCGGCGATAGCTCATAGAACGGATCTCTTCGTCCGCACCTTCAATTTTCGGCGTATAAAGGTCATCTTTTATCGGTTTTATGACATCAATCATATCAGCAATTTTATTCGAATTGGTGACGACGATTTCTTTCGCTTTTTCTTTTCCCAAAAATGAGAAAGCATCTAACATTTCATTCGTTGTTCTGAAGTGTACGTCTGGAAGTTCATGCCTATTTAAAGGATTGGCCCCCCCTTGTGAATTCACAAGGATTTTACGATAAATCTTATCGTTTGGATTTAAATAGTGAACATTCCCCGTAGCAACAACAGGAATCTCTAGCTTCTCCCCAAGCATTACAAGCTTTTTAATGATATCCTCCAGCTTAGTTTCATCTTGAACAAGCTCTAATTCAAGCAAATGAGCATAAACTTCTTTTGGATGTACCTCAATATAGTCGTAGAAACGAGCCGTATCTTCAACCTCTTCCGCAGCCTTTTGCATCATTCCTTCGAACACTTCACCTTTATCACAGCCGGAACCTACTAAAATTCCCTCTCGGTACTTTTGCAGTACCGACCTAGGAATTCGCGGAACACGATAGAAATATTCGATATGAGCAATTGAGATCAACTTAAAAAGATTTTTCAAACCAACATCATTCTGAGCTAATAAAGTACAGTGAAAAGGACGAGCCCTTTGGTACGCATTTCCTTTCCCCATGTTGTCATTAAGCTCATCATGATACGTAATCCCCTTTTCAAGAGCTTCTTTAAGCATTATGAGCAGTAAATACCCAGTTGCTTCTGCATCATAGATGGCGCGGTGGTGTTGGGTAAGTTCGACATTAAACTTTTTTGCCAACGTGTTTAACCGATGATTCTTCATTTCTGGGTACAGAAAGCGGGCCAATTCTAATGTATCAATAACAGGGTTTGTCGCCTTTTCCAACCCACTTTTTTTGTAGCCAACATTAAGAAAGCCCATATCGAAGGAAGCATTATGGGCAACAAGGATAGCATCATCAACCCATTTATAGAAATTTCTTAATACTTCCTCAACCTCAGGAGCATCCTTCACCATATCATCTGTAATTCCCGTTAAATCAATTGTGGTTGCAGATAATGGATGATGAGGATTGGCAAAGGCTTCAAAACGATCGACAATTTCTCCGCCTTTAATTTTGACTGCTGCAAGTTCAATGATTGTATCATATACCGCAGATAAACCGGTCGTCTCTACGTCAAACACCACATATGTGTCTTCAGAAAGGAGGCGATGAGCATCATTATAAGCAATTGGAACACCGTCATCAACGAGATTCGCTTCGACCCCGTACAAGATTTTTATATCATTCTTTTTCCCTGCACTATACGCTTCTGGGAAAGATTGGGCAACCGCATGATCGGTAATAGCGATTGCTTTATGGCCCCATTTTTTCGCTTGAGCGACCAGGCTGCCAACTGAACTCACTGCATCCATTTGACTCATCGGTGTATGAAGATGGAGCTCTACTCTTTTTTCTCCTTCTCGAGCAGTGTCCTGTCTTTCCACTGGTTTTATTTCATTAATATCATTTCCGATCATAACTAAATCACGGACGAATGTATCGTTTTGAATGCTTCCTCGAACTTTTACCCACATTCCTTTTTGCACCCGCTCAAACAGGGCTGCATCTTCCTTGTCTCGGGAAAACATCTTTACCATAATTGAACTGGTATAATCGGTAACCTTAAACGTCAACAACGTCCTGCCACTGCGAAGTTCTCTTGTCTCTGCAGCAAAAACATAGCCTTCAATCGCAATCCGTCGTTCTTCATCAACGATATCAATTAACTTGCGGAAATCAGCATCATCTTTAATGGTCAATCCGATTGTCAACGGGCCTGAAGGAACTTCAACACCAGCTTCTTTTTCCGCTTCCTGTTTTTCCATTTCCATTAAAGCCTGCATTCCCCGCTCTTGATCTTCTTTTTTCTTCGCTTCTAAAAATTGTTCATATTGCTCATTCGAAGATTGCTCATTGATCTCTGTTTCGATAATAAGTAAAGGGAAGCCCAGCTGCTGATAAGCTTCCTGAATCATTTCGCTATATTTTTTCTTAATGGTCAAGCCTTCCATATCATTGTTGACTTTTACGAGCAATTTGTTTCCCACTACATTCGGTATTTGTTCGTTAAGTAATTTCAACAATGGGGGAGCAATTCCCTCGAGCTGGCGTACACAAGAATTCCAATATTCGACGATTAACTGCTCTGATGCTTCGTCATTTTTAACCTTGATGGAATGATATACTGTAGCGATATGAGAGAATGCTTTCTCTAATTGAGAAGTAAATTTTTGATAAACATTATATGGTAAGACATTGTCAAATATAAAATGAAAATGCCATTTTCTTGCCTGTCTTTCAACAATCACTTTATCAATCTCGGCTTGTTCAAAATGGGTAACCATTTGATCATCCGTTAATTGCAATTGTTGGAGCAAGTGTTGGAATGCTTCTCTTTTATCAGCCGCTCCACTCATCACTCTCTCCCCTTCCACGATAATCTATCAAAAATTTATTATAACATATATGTTTAAAGATGAATCGAAAAACACCAAAGGATCTCAAAGGTGTAATCTACCTAAAAATGAGTGCCACCCTTAAAAAGAACCCTTCCCATCCAACCTGAAATTTGTAAGCTAGTCAAACCACAAAAAAACTCACGATTTCCTTAGCAATAACTTTGTCGAATAATATTGCGGATAGAACGATTTCTAGCCCAGCTCATGTAAAATCAAGTTTTTACACGAACTGAGCCAAAAATCAATATGGATTGGTAACGAAACCAAACCTAGCAATAAAAAACTGGTATCAAAAGGTCATTAAGGTGGTGACCCCACAAAGTTAGAGTTTTTATTAAGCAGCTGATTGGCTGGTTTGAGTTCGGTATTGTATTGGACTTAAACCAGCTAATTTTACTTTTATACGCTTATTATTGTAGTAATCTAT
>NZ_JARGEJ010000510.1:0-316 GCF_029211245.1 Robertmurraya sp. DFI.2.37
TCCACACGCAACCCCGACTGGTAATTCAAGGATTTAGCCAAATCGGTAGAATTCACCGATTCGAAAAGCCTGGCATTCATCACATTGACTACCACCGGAGCCACCTTGCGACTTGTTTCATTGCGATTGGCCGATACGACTACCTCGTCCGTCATAATACTTTCGTCACTCATCAAAAAATGAACATCTACCGTGAAGTCGTTACTGACGGTCACTTTCTTTTCCTGTGTCTCATAGCCCAGTAGCTGAACTCTCAATGTGTACTTTCCTGCCGGAACCTTCTTGAAACGGAACTCCCCGTCCTCGTTACTCACCG
>NZ_JARGEJ010000511.1:0-315 GCF_029211245.1 Robertmurraya sp. DFI.2.37
TATATTCTTCCGAAGGTTCAATGCAAAGCATTATTTAGTCATGAAAATGACCCCATTAGCGCCAATTATTTTAGGGTGCATAAATGGGCACTGTTACTTTTTACAGTGATGCCCTCCTGAATATTTGGTTAGGTCGATAGAGGGCATTTTATTTCCTAGAGCCAACCCCTCATTTGGAATTGGTCATTCCAATTTAAAATAAAATGGCGCACTTATACACTCTGCAGAGTGACTGCTAAAACGCTGCGCATTTCCGTCAAGCGTGTGTGAAGTAAAACTAAAGCTGAACGAGTTCTGATGATAGGTCCATTTATA
>NZ_JARGEJ010000512.1:0-315 GCF_029211245.1 Robertmurraya sp. DFI.2.37
GTGCAAAAGGATTGAACCTGTCATTCAGTGCACGTAATTTGGGATATCTGTATAATTCATTACCTAATAACCTGAATCCGGAATCTGTACGTTCTAATTCAGCTTCAGAGTTCCGTATTCGTGGTTTCGAGCCTTATACGGCAAGTTACATATTTACAATTAATGCCAATTTCTAATTGTTAACTTTAAAAGAATTATCAACAATGAAATATAGAACTTTAGCAGCCGCACTGCTTTTAGGAAGTGTAATGTTTACTTCCTGTGTAGATGAATTCTCTGAATTAAATTCAGATCCGTCTACTATTACAAAGCCTG
>NZ_JARGEJ010000513.1:0-315 GCF_029211245.1 Robertmurraya sp. DFI.2.37
CTATTCTGGAAACATCTTTCGCACTGCGGGCACGGCTCAAATAATCCACCTTACATGGAAAATCTTTCAACCGTTCGCTGAAAGTCTGAAAGTGCTGATAGGCCAGCACCGTAGTGGGAACCAGCACAGCCACCTGTTTGTTATCAGCCACAGCCTTGAAAGCAGCACGAATAGCCACTTCAGTCTTTCCGAAACCCACATCACCACACACCAGACGGTCCATAGGACGGTCGCTCTCCATATCGGCTTTGGCATCCTGAGTCGCCTTCAACTGGTCGGGGGTATCCTCATAAATAAAGCTCGCCTCTAATTCAT
>NZ_JARGEJ010000514.1:0-315 GCF_029211245.1 Robertmurraya sp. DFI.2.37
GGAATCCTTTCCATACATAAGGCAGCATTTCTTTTCTGCGGGAGGAAAAAAATATGGCATAGAACATATTCACTACGATGTTGCTGATGATAGCTTGCATGATACAGGCCCCTACAATGGTTGCCGGAATGTTTCCGCCTTGTAACAGGTTTAGTATGAAAGGAGTGATATCACTTAATCCTGTTGCAATGGAGAGAATACTCAAACCTCCTGTTCCTGCATAAACCAATGTATAGTGAGTCAGAAATGTAAATACTACAAATAATAAAGCAAAGATCAGAGCGACTTTGAATTCCAGTGGATTACTTTCCGTTT
>NZ_JARGEJ010000515.1:0-315 GCF_029211245.1 Robertmurraya sp. DFI.2.37
GCCGACTAGTGCTTGCTGCTGCTGTCACTTATGCAAATCATCAGGGAGCCGATTATTTAGTCGATGTGGCAACATTAACAGGTGGCGTTATTGTCGCTTTATGTGTGGATACAACAGGTGCATTGACGAATGATGAAGATTGGTTTGAGCAAGTGCTTGAAGCGTCATACGAAGCCGGAGAACCGCTCTGGCGCTTACCGTTATTTGCTAGAGATTTTGAGAGGCTTCGCAGAAGTAAGATCGCCGATTTAAATAATTCACCGGGACGTGAAGGGCATGCAATCATGGGCGGTGCTTTTGTTGGTGAATTTGCTG
>NZ_JARGEJ010000516.1:0-314 GCF_029211245.1 Robertmurraya sp. DFI.2.37
CTCCAGTAAAGCTATCTGTACGAATTATTCCTAAAGTGAAAAGTTTATCACTGCAATTGGCAAATTCTTTTAATAAAGTTTCTCTAACTGCTGTTTGCTTTTCCATGAATAAAATTTTATTGTTTTATTAATGGCTATAAAGGTAGAAATAAATAAAGTATTAGCAAATTTTGGATTCCGCTAATTGTTGTGCGATGGTCGCCCAGTTGGCTATGGGCATGGTCCATTTCTTACGTATGTTGCGGTAAGCGAGATAAACGGTGCCGGAAAATAGAAAAATCACATGCCCATTCCGAAACCTCTGCTCCTTTTTG
>NZ_JARGEJ010000517.1:0-314 GCF_029211245.1 Robertmurraya sp. DFI.2.37
TCACCATGCAGAAAGAGGATTTCGCAGCCCTTTGGAAAACCATTCATCTAAAGGTGACGGACACTTACGAAGTGCCGCCCGAAATACTCTGGGTGAACGGCTCTACCATTGGCACGTTGGGTAATTTCAGTGCATCCACGGGTAAAGCCAAGAGCAAAAAGACATTCAACATTTCCGCTATCGTTGCGGCAGCGTTGAAGAATGACGAGGTATTGAAGTATTCGGCATACCTGCCACCGAACAAACGGAAAATCCTCTATGTAGATACCGAGCAGAGCAAATACCATTGCCACAAGGTCATGGAGCGTATTTTG
>NZ_JARGEJ010000518.1:0-314 GCF_029211245.1 Robertmurraya sp. DFI.2.37
CCAGCAAGCTCTTCGTTTAACTGTTGTTGTTCTGCTTTTATATCTTCTAAAGAGGAGGCCTGCGAAATGAGTGTAGAGATCATAAAATAAGAAATGACAGATGCTAGTACAAAGAACATCGCTAATCGCCGAATCAATAATTTTCTCCTTCTCGATGCACTGACTTCATTTCTTTCATGCTATTTAACATACTCTGACTGTAGCTTTGTTACTCTTTGTTTCTTGATCACACTCATTTTCACACCTCCTGATTTATCATGACCATTATTTTTTTATTTTCTTCAATTAAAAAATGAGCTTGTTAATGATATTCT
>NZ_JARGEJ010000519.1:0-314 GCF_029211245.1 Robertmurraya sp. DFI.2.37
GATGACGAATTAACCGAGTCAGCCCTTTAAAAATATCATCCTCTAAAAAAGGCCTCATATAACCATGGAACATTTCTTCATCAATTAAAGATTGATTGTAGACAACGTATTGGAGATTTTTCAATACACCAGAGCGGGCTAAATGTCTTTTGACAATTAAATGAAAGAATGGCAAGTAACTTGCTAAAATTAAGGATTGCTTTGAACGTTATAAATATCCTGAACTGCAGAGCAGTATCGCTCTTTTGACGAGATTGGGTTGCAAATAGGCAATATTTAAAGAAATTTGGCCGCCCAAGGAATGACCGATAACG
>NZ_JARGEJ010000052.1:0-31586 GCF_029211245.1 Robertmurraya sp. DFI.2.37
TCAAGCAACAAGAAAGCAAGCTTTCTTGTGCAAGCGCTCGACTTGCATGTATTAGGCACGCCGCCAGCGTTCGTCCTGAGCCAGGATCAAACTCTCCAAAAAAGAGTAAGATTAGCTCTTATGTTTAAAATAAACGTTGGCTAGTTTTGGCTCTCATAAGAGTGCCTCCACTATAATTTGTTGACGTATGATTTGTTTAGTTTTCAAAGTACAATTTCTATCTTCGCTCAGAAGCGACTTTAACAATATACCATTTTCATTTTTTCCCGTCAACACTTTTTTATTAAAAAAATACTTGTTTGTTGACTTCAATAAGTATAACAGCCCACGTATAGGAATACAAGGGCATTTTGATGCCGTACTTCTTGACTACATTTCCTTTTACACAACTTCTTCAATATAAATATTGCGATGCTTTTCAAGCTGAATGATCTCATTTGTATCAATTATTTTAATTAATGGCCTCGTAGGGGACTTTTCTTCAATAAATAATATTTCTGCCATTTCGCCATCGGATAATTTCACCTTGCTTCCGATTGAGAAATTCATCAATCCTGATTGAAGAGCTTTAATTACTGACAGATCAAATTTTCCAAAACTATCTTCCATGATCATTTCCAATACCTTAAATGGCGATTGTTTTTGGCGATATAAGCGGGCGGAGGTCATTGCATGAAAAGTATCAGCAATAGCGATGACTTTGGCAAAACGATGAATCTTTTTATCACCACGCGGATAGCCGCTGCCGTCCAGTCGTTCATGATGTTGGTAAATGGCAATTTTCGCATCATCTCTTAATAAATTGCTTCCCTGAATCATTTGGTAACTATAGGTTGGGTGATTTTTTATTTCTTCATATTCAGCGCTTGATAATGCGTCGTTTTTGTTGATGAGACGAGCAGGGACTTTAGCCATTCCACAATCAGCAAGACAGCCTGCTAAAGCTAATTGGACAATATCTCCCTGTTGATAATTGAGCTTTTTCCCTAAAAAAGCACTTAAAAGGGCAACTGCAACCGAATGCTGGTACAAATATTCCTTTTCAGTCGATAAGTGGTGCAGGAAAAATATTTCTTCAGCATGGTTATCTAAAGTTTCTATTAAAGGAATTAAAATCGCTCTCACTTTAGTAATATCTAAAGGTAATCCAGATTGCCATTTTGAAAATTCCTTTTTGTAATCTCGAACTGCTTCTAAAAATAACTCAGTAAAAACAATATTAGCATCTGCTAATTCCTCAACATTCTCTTCTTCAATAATCTCCGAAGGAATAAACGGGGTTCCGTTAACGAGTGTTCGCTGAACAGTCACTTCTGAAATTAAAAAAGCCTTTAAATATTGAATTAATTCATGCGTTAGGATTGTTTTATTTGGAATAATAGGGCGGTTTGTCAGGCTCATAACATCCTCAGATAAAATACATCCTTCTTGAAGTTCACTAATTTTCACTCGCATTCGAAACACCTCTTTTGTCTAAAACGTACATTGCTAAAAAGCTAGTCTCTCTGACTATTTTACTTGATCTTTCAATCAATGGCTATATTATGTAGAAAAGCTGTAGCACTTTTGCACTACAGCTTAAAAAATCATTCTTGAGAAGAAGAGTCATCTTGACTTTCTTCTACAACCTCAAGATTTTCATGATCCATTTGCGGATCTTGTTCACTTTCTTCTTCTCTTTCAACTTTGGCTACAGTTGAAACGAATTCACTTTCACTTTCATTCAAGCGAATCAATCTAACTCCTTGTGTGTTTCTTCCCATCGTTGAAATATCATTCACAGCCATTCGAATAATGACGCCGCCAGTAGTAATCAGCATTAGATCTTCTTCACCTGTGACAGCTTTCATAGCAACTAAATCGCCATTTTTATCGGTAATATTACATGTCTTGATTCCTTTTCCGCCTCTACCTTGAATACGATATTCTTCGGCTGGTGTTCGCTTTCCGTAGCCGTTTTTCGTAACAATTAATATGTCGGAACCTTCGTCAAGCACTTCCATCCCGATGACCTCATCATTCTCCTGATTAATGGTAATCCCTTTCACACCTGTTGCTGTTCTCCCCATCGAACGAACATCTGTCTCTGGGAAGCGAATGAGCATACCATTTTTCGTGCCAATAATAATTTCTTTATTCCCGTCAGTAAGACGAACAGAAATCAATTCATCACCTTCACGCAAATTCAAGGCAATTAAGCCGTTGTTACGTATATGTGCAAAGGACGACAGTGGTGAACGTTTTGACACTCCCTCTTTTGTTGTGAAGAACAGGAACCAGTCATCAACGAACTCCTCAACAGGGATGATCGCATTCACCCATTCGCCTTTATCTACTTCTAACAGATTGATAATCGGGAGACCTTTCGCCGTCCGGGAAAACTCTGGAATCTCATACCCCTTGGCACGATATACCTTTCCTTTATTCGTAAAGAATAGGAGAGTGTCATGGGTAGATGTAGTGATGAGATGCTCAACAAAATCATCCTCATTGGTTCCCATCCCCTGAATACCTCTTCCCCCACGTTTTTGCGCACGATATGTTGATACTGGCAACCTCTTTATATAGCCGTTATGCGTAATCGTCACAACAATATTCTCACGCGGGATCAGATCCTCATCTTCAATATTTTCAAGTCCTGCCGTTACAATTTCAGTACGACGGGTATCATTAAAACGCTCTTTAATTTCAGTTAGCTCTTCACGAATGATTTCCAAAACTTTTTCTTCATCCGCTAAAATCGCTTTAAGCTCTGCAATCAGCTTCATCAAATTTTGATATTCTTCTTCGATCTTTTCACGTTCTAATCCAGTTAGACGCTGCAAACGCATGTCTAAAATTGCTTGCGCTTGCTTATCAGATAAGCCGAACGTTGTCATTAATCCTTCTCTAGCAATCTCAGTTGTTTGTGAACCGCGGATTAAGGCAATCACTTCGTCAATATGATCTAAAGCTATTCGTAGCCCTTCTAAAATATGAGCTCGTGCTTCCGCTTTTCGCAGCTCAAACTCTGTTCTGCGGCGGATAACAACTTGTTGGTGCTGTAGATAGTAGTGGAGGCACTCTTTCAAATTAAGAACCTTCGGATGACCATCGACAAGAGCCAGCATATTGATTCCGAAGCTCGTTTGCAATGCAGTATGCTTGTATAAGTTATTTAAAAGAACATTCGCATTCGCATCCTTCCGAACTTCGATAACAATGCGCATTCCTTTACGATCGGACTCATCTCTTAAATCAGTAATGCCATCGATCTTTTTGTCACGAGCTAGCTCTGCAATTTTTTCAATTAGTCTTGCTTTATTTACTTGATAAGGAATTTCCTTAACAATAATAACTTCTTTACCGTTGGACTTTTGTTCGATCTCTACCTTGGCTCTTAATGTTATTGAGCCTCTTCCTGTTTCGTAAGCCTTTCGGATACCGCTTCGACCAAGAATTAATCCTGCTGTTGGAAAGTCTGGTCCTGGAATGATATCCATGAGTTCCTGAATCGTTATATCCGGATCCTTGCTTATCGCTAAAACACCATCAATAATTTCTCCAAGCTGGTGAGGGGGGATGTTAGTTGCCATCCCAACAGCAATACCTGTAGTTCCATTTACCAAAAGATTAGGGAAACGAGCAGGGAGAACAACAGGTTCTCTTTCCTCACCATCATAGTTATCTTGATAATCAATCGTATCTTTATTGATGTCTCTTAATAGTTCCATCGAAATTTTTGACATACGAGATTCTGTATAACGCATAGCTGCAGCCGCATCACCATCGACCGAACCAAAATTCCCGTGCCCATCTACAAGCATATAGCGATAGTTAAAATCCTGAGCCATACGCACCATCGTTTCGTAAACAGCAGAATCACCGTGAGGGTGATATTTACCGATTACATCTCCGACGATACGAGCAGATTTTTTATAAGGCTTGTCTGCATGGATTCCTAAATCATGCATAGCATATAAAATACGGCGGTGAACTGGTTTTAATCCATCTCGTACATCCGGCAGAGCACGTGAAACGATTACACTCATCGCATAATCTAAAAATGAAGAGCGCATTTCCTGACTAATATTAATTTCTTTAACTTGCGGATTTGAAGTTTCAGACATGAAGAAACCTCCTTTTCAGAGTGAGTTCTTTAATGACATTTAAGAATAAAAAGGATAGTGGGTATACCAGCTATCCTCATGGATGAACTAAATATCCAAATTCTTAACATATTGAGCATTCTCTTCGATAAAATTACGACGTGGCTCAACTTTATCTCCCATTAGAATCTCAAATGTTTCATCTGCTTCAATAGCATCTTCAAGACTTACTTGTAGCATCGTTCTTCTCTCTGGATCCATCGTTGTTTCCCATAATTGCTCGGGGTTCATTTCCCCAAGACCTTTATAACGTTGGATATTTGGCTTTGGCTGACTAGGAAGCTCTGCAAAAATGCGATCGAGCTCTTTATTATCATAAGCATACTCAATGCGCTTTCCCTGCTGTACCTTGTACAATGGAGGCTGAGCAATATAAATATAACCAGCTTCAATAATTTTTCTCATATAACGATAGAAAAAGGTTAATAATAGGGTACGTATATGTGCACCGTCAACATCCGCATCAGTCATTATGACAATTTTGTGGTAGCGGGCTTTCGCAATATCAAAATCTTCACCAATACCAGTGCCACAAGCTGTAATAATCGCTCGAACCTCATTATTCGATAAAATTCGATCAAGGCGAGCCTTCTCAACGTTTAAAATTTTCCCTCTTAAAGGCAGGATGGCTTGAAAATGGCGATCACGCCCTTGCTTAGCTGAACCACCCGCTGAGTCACCCTCAACAATATATAACTCACTTATTGATGGATCCTTTGACGAACAATCAGCAAGCTTACCAGGCAAGCTCGAAACCTCTAGTGCGCTTTTTCTTCTTGTTAATTCCCTTGCTTTTTTCGCTGCTAGCCTTGCTCTTGTCGCCATTAAACCTTTATCGACAATTTTGCGGGCTACCGAAGGGTTTTCCAGTAAGAACTTTTCAAAATGCTCTGCAAAAATTGTATCAGTCGCAGCCCTAACTTCAGAATTTCCGAGCTTTGTTTTCGTTTGTCCTTCAAACTGAGGATCAGGGTGCTTAATGGATATAATGGCCGTTAATCCTTCTCGAACATCATCACCGGTCAAGTTAGCATCACTTTCTTTAAAAAAACCATTCTTTCGCGCGTAATCATTGATTATTCTCGTTAACGCAGTTTTAAAGCCGGACTCATGTGTACCGCCTTCATACGTGTGAATATTATTGGCAAAAGAATAAATATTTTCTGTGTAGCCCTCATTGTATTGCAGAGATACTTCAATGGCGATGCCATCTTTTTCGCCTTCAATAAAGATGGGCTCCTCATGAAGGACATCCTTCGTTCGGTTTAAATGTTCTACATAAGACTTAATTCCGCCCTCGTAATGATATTCATTACGCTTTTTTTCTTCCGCTCGCTTATCTTCAATCGAAATTTTCAAACCTTTATTTAAAAAGGCGAGCTCACGAGTACGGGTCGCAAGTGTTTCAAAATCATATTCAATCGTTTCAGTAAAAATTTCCGGATCTGGTTGAAAATGAATCGTTGTTCCAGTATGGTCTGTTTCTCCAATTACCTTAAGATCAGCACAAGGCACCCCGCGCTCATATTTTTGGTAATGGATTTGACCATCACGGTGAACGTATACTTCAAGGAATGTCGACAGAGCATTTACAACTGAGGCACCAACCCCATGTAATCCTCCTGACACTTTATATCCACCGCCGCCAAATTTACCACCAGCATGGAGGACCGTCATTATAACCTCAACGGCAGGGCGGCCCATTTTTTCCTGAATCCCAACAGGAATCCCTCGACCATTATCAACTACAGTAATACTGTTATCTTTTTCTATAAAAACCTCGATTTCAGAGCAGAAACCTGCAAGTGCTTCATCTATACTATTATCAACAATTTCCCAAACTAAATGATGCAATCCTTTGGCACTCGTTGAACCAATGTACATTCCCGGACGCTTTCGAACAGCCTCAAGACCTTCTAATACTTGTATCTGCTCGGCATCATAGGATTGTCCCTGTACCGCTTCTTGTTCCGTAGCCACAGTCAATCACCTACACTTTCTAATAAACTCAACTAAAGTCTCTCCATTTTTAGAGCTTCAACTTTTTGAGAGCTTGCTTTTAAGTAGTTATTAATTATAAACATGATAAAAATCATAAAGGCTATGAATAGGTTAAAAAAAAGAAAATAGACTTGATCTAACCCTTTATTAAAGCTCTTGCAACACCGGTTTGGTTGAACGTTTTTTCAGTGTTCCTGAAGCTAACGGAGAATAGTACACCGCATTTTCAGTAATAACTATTGATTTAAACGTGCCTTTAGTAAGGGGAATGATGTCCTTATCCTTTTTCTCTAACAACTCTTGCATATATTGAGAAGATTTCACTGTTTCTTTATCAAGGATGGCGATAATCTCCATTGCCCTCACCAGCGTATCCTCTCCTAGATGAACATACATGGGTCTCACCTCACTGAATTTTTTCAATCCAACCAGATTCAACCTTAAAAGTAGCTGCTTCTTTTAAGGTTTGATGGTCAATCCCGTCTACATTTGTTGTTGTTACAAAAGTTTGAACTTTGCCTTGGATCGTGTTTAATAAATGAGATTGACGAAAATCATCTAATTCAGAAAGAACATCATCAAGTAGAAGAATAGGATATTCATCAATTTCTGAACGGATCAATTCTATTTCAGCCAGTTTTAATGAGAGCGCAGTTGTCCTTTGTTGACCCTGTGAGCCAAATGTTTGCACATCACGATCATTGACATGAAAGAGAAGATCATCGCGATGAGGACCAAACAATGTAACGCCTCTTTCAATTTCTCGTGTTTTCACTTTGGCAAATTTTTCTTCTAATACTTCTACCATTTTCGACAAAACTTGGTTTTCTGATACGTCTACGGAAGGTTTATAGAGAATTTTTAATGTTTCTAAATCCCTTGAAATTCCTTTATGAATCGGAATCGCCCAATTTTCGAGCAACTGAATAAACTCGAAACGCTTCGAAATAATTTTCACAGCCATTTCGATAAATTGTTCAGTTAAAATGTCGAGCATAGTCATATCTGTCTGTTTCTTCAATTGCAACAGTTTTAAATAGTGATTTCGCTGCTGTAATATTTTTTGGTATTGCCCAATATCATGTAGATAAACAGGGGACACCTGGCCAATCTCCATATCAATAAAACGACGCCTTACTTGAGGGCTCCCTTTTACTAAATGGAGATCTTCAGGCGCGAACATAACTACATTCATATTTCCAATATATTGACTGAGCTTTTGCTGCTCGATATGGTTACATTTTGCTTTTTTTCCTTTTTTTGAAATCACTAACTCCATCGGAATGGAACCGTGCCTTTTTTTAACCCTACCTTCTATTTTAGCATATTCTTCGTCCCAGCGAATAAGATCTTTATCATTTGATGTTCGATGGGATTTTGCCATAGCTAAAACATAGATAGATTCCATGACATTCGTCTTCCCTTGAGCATTTTCTCCGAGAATAACATTGACCTTATTGTCAAATGGAATTTCTAATTCTTTATAATTCCGGTAATTTTTCAATTGTAAATGCTCAATATACATCGACGATACATCCTTTTACAAAATCCTCTAATTTCAAACAATCTCAAAAGAACCAGCATTTTGAATTGAAATTTTATCTCCAACTCGTAGTTTTCTTCCTCTTCTTTGATCTTGCTGACCATTTACTTTAATCTCGTATTCGCTTAAAAACCATTTTGCCATACCACCGGAGCCAATTAATTCTGCAAGTTTTAAAAATTGTCCTAGCGTAATATATTCCGTATCAATTTTTATTTTTTGTACCACCGTGTCACTCTTTTCTCTTTGGAGTCTTATTCTTATATTTTACTAAATAAATGGACTGTACACAAAGAAAAGTGCAAACGCCTTCGACACAGGTAACGTACCACTCATTTCTTCAAAGATAATGCATAGCAAAATTTCTCCATGAAGAGGGGAATACAATACAAACTGGAGGCTCCTAAAAAGGCATTGTAGTTTGCCCATCTTTTTAGTTATGCCAGAATCAGAGAGAAAATGTGCTCAACATCAACAGCCTAAAAACGGATTTTCTGTGTAATTAAACAATATTGATAAATAGAAAAATAAAGCCACCAACAAAGCTGGTGACTCATCATGCTAATATGTTCTAACTGGCAAAATAAGTTGCAGCAATGAATCGTCGTTGAGGGGACGAATAACAAATGGTCTCATTGCACCAGTAAAACTTATTTTTATTTCGTGACCTTCTAATGTTTTTAATGCATCCATCACGTATTTAGCACTAAACGAGATTTTCAATTCTTCTCCATCGATCGATTGTGCTATTAATTCTTCAATCACTTTTCCAATTTCAGGGGTATTAGAGGAGATTTCAATTCCTTTATTTTCTAATGTTGCTAGCCGCACTACGTTATTACGTCCTTCTCGCGCTAATAATGAGGCACGGTCAATTGCGTGCAGGAAGTCTTTCGTATTAACAATTACTTCTGTTTTGTTTTCCGCAGGTATTAATCTTGATGTATCTGGGTAATTCCCTTCAAGTAAGCGTGAAAAGAATAAAAGGTGCTTTGCTTTAAAAAGAACTTGATTTTCAGTAATAACAATATCTACTAATTCGTTATTGTCATCAAGAATTTTACTTAATTCATTTAAGCTCTTTCCTGGAATAACGACATTAAACTGCTTATCTGCTTCAAGTTCAACTTTCGCTTTTCTTAAAGCTAAGCGATGACTATCTGTTGCAATACAGATTAGTTCCCCATTTTCCACTTTCCAGTTTACACCTGTCAATACAGGTCGTGTTTCTGACGTGGACACAGCAAATACGGTTTGACGAATTAGAGCTTTTAATAAATCAGTTGGAATTTTAAAAGCATCCTCCTCTTCAACCTGTGGCAAGCGCGGGTATTCATCAGGATCTAACCCATTTAAATTAAATTCCGATTTTCCTGAACGGATAACAATTTGAAGTTGATTTTGAACTTCCATTTCAACGAAATCAGTCGGCAATTTTTTGACGATTTCGCTAAAGAATTTAGCTTGTAACACGATTGCGCCTTTTTGCTTAATCTCGACAATTTCATCTCCTTCTTCCTCTCTCGGAATAAAAGATTCAATTGAAATATCTGAATCACTTCCTGTTAACGTGACTCCTTCATCATCTGCAACAATTTTGATTCCAGTTAAAATTGGAATGGTTGTTCTGCTAGTGACAGCTTTCATGACATCTTGAACACTTTGTACGAGACGATCCCTTTGGATTATAAATCGCATTTGTTTAATCCTCCGTTTGGCATATTATATATATTTTTTTATAAAAAAATAATAGAAGTACTAGTAGGCCCTGTTAGTATGTGGATAACTATAAAGATCGAAAGGAAACACAGTCTATCCACATGTGGACAGACTGTGTGTAAGCATGGGCAAGTTATGCACATCATTCAGACTAGCACTAAATTAAATCTTTAGCAGTTCATTGATTTCTTTCATTTGATTTTGAAATTGCACATCCGTTTGCATAAGATTAGAAATCTTTTCATGGGCATGAATGACAGTTGTATGATCGCGCCCACCAAACTCCTCGCCTATTTTAGGCAGAGAGAAATCCGTTAGTTCTCTTGCTAGATACATCGCAATTTGCCTTGGGAACGCAACAGATTTAGTTCGTTTTTTTGCCTTAAAATCTTCCAGCTTCACATTAAAATACTCCCCGACAGTTTGTTGAATATCGAGGATCGTAATGATTTTTGGCTTAGAACTTGGAATGATATCTTTTAATGCTTCAGCTGCCAGATCCGCATTGATGTCTTTATTGATTAATGAGGAATAGGCAACGACTCTTATTAACGCTCCCTCTAATTCTCGAATGTTGGAATCAATTTGATTGGCAATGTATAGCATCACTTCATTTGGAATATCTAATCCTTCTGCTTTCGCTTTCTTCCGTAAAATAGCGATTCTCGTTTCTAAATCAGGTGGGGTAATGTCAGTGATTAAACCCCATTCAAAGCGAGAACGTAGGCGATCCTCCAATGTTGGAATCTCTTTGGGCGGTCTGTCACTAGATATAACAATTTGTTTGTTCTCTTCATGCAAAGTATTAAAAGTATGGAAAAATTCTTCTTGAGTTGATTCTTTTCCGGCTAAAAATTGAATATCATCAATTAAAAGCACATCTACTTTTCTATATTTATTGCGAAACTCAGTTGCTTTATTATCTCGAATGGAGTTAATAAACTCATTCGTAAATTTTTCCGATGATAAATAAACAACTTTTGCTGAAGGATTATGTTCCAATACATAATGACCAATTGCATGCATTAAATGCGTTTTTCCGAGTCCGACTCCACCATAGATAAAAAGCGGATTGTAGGCCTTTGCTGGTGCTTCAGCTACTGCCAATGATGCTGCATGGGCAAAGCGATTGCCAGAACCAATAACAAAGGTGTCAAAGGTATTCTTCGGGTTTAACATGGTCAACGGCAGTTCTGCATGTTCCTCATCCCTCTGAATTTTTTTGGGGGGATTTGGCAATTCAACATCATCATCTTGTTTATTTTGCGGAATAATAAATTTTACATTTAGTTCTTCACCAGTAATATCAAACAAAATACTGGAGATAAGTTCAGAATAGCGCTCTTCTAGCCAATCTCGTGCAAATTCGTTTGGAGCGGTAACGGTCAATGTATCTTTTTTGAGAGAGTGGGCTGTTGTAGATTTTAACCATGTATCAAAACTCGGTTTGCTAATCTTTTTTTCAATACTAGAGAGCGCATTATTCCAAAGATCCGCAATATTTTCCAATCGTTTTCCCTCCTTCTTCGTTCATATTTTCCGTTCAGCATGGCAAAACTTATATGTTGAATAAAAAAAATAAGGCTACTATGTGCTAAAAAGCAGAAATAGCGATAAAAATATATCAATATACGAAATCAAACTGTGGAAAACTATATAATAAGGAAATTAAGTAGGATTTCGACAATATCCACGATATGTGGACAAAGTTTTTCAAGGGGAGTGAATAAACTGTCCACATACTATCCACAGTCTGTGGATAAATAAGTTATACACAAAGTTATATCCAAGGTGAAAACACAACTATAATATCAAATAATCCATTGCTGTGCAATGGTTTTTCTTGTTTTATCCACAAGAAGTACAACATGTGGATGTAAATTGTCCACAATTGATTAATGTGTGAAAAAGCTGTCAATATGTGTTGTGGATAATAATAAAACTTGTCGAAAGTTATACACAGCTTGGGGTGAATGGAAGAGCATGTCGTTATTTTTATATATTGGACTATATGATGGTATTGATTTTCGGTTCTTTACATGGAGGAAAGCGACATATTGGAGTATTGCGCTGAAGTTCATAAAAAATGATTGCTTAAGATGAGAAGGGGAAATTTATTTATAAGGTTGACATTTTTATGGTTTGCTTTATATAATTGTTTAGACTGTCTTTAACAGCTATTCCTCAGGGAGGTGTCATATATGAAAAGAACGTTTCAACCAAATAATCGTAAGAGAAGTAAAGTTCATGGATTCCGTAGTCGTATGAGCTCTGCAAACGGACGTAAAGTTCTAGCTCGTCGTCGTCGTAAAGGAAGAAAAGTATTATCTGCTTAGGCCACTGAATAATCAGTGGTCTTTTTTCTCATTAATTGAGTTCTTTTTTTGTAAACGATCGCTTGAGAAGCATACTTTTAAAGACTAGAGTGCTGAAGTTGAAAAAAGGCTTAATTTATCGCTTTGTTAAACAGATTGCTTGAGAAAACAATTTTTGATTTAATTTGTGTAAAATGAGCAAAAATCAACAAGATAACAAAGCCTAATTTATAGAAAATACGTATAGATATAATCTAGGAAGATGATAATCTTAACGTATAATATTGATATTTTTTATGGCAAAGAATGAGCCGATTTGAAGGTGAGAAAGTGAAGAAAGAATTTAGAGTAAAAAAAAATAAAGAGTTTCAAGAGATTTTTAAAAAAGGAAAGTCTTTTGCAAATCGCCAGTTCGTCGTTTACTCTTTAAAAAAACCGGGGCAGGCTCATTTTCGAATTGGACTCTCGGTAAGTAAAAAGCTTGGAAATGCGGTTAAAAGAAATCAAATTAAGCGATATATACGTCAGGCGGTCTTAGAGCTTGAGGAAGATCTCCATAATGAATATGATTATATTATCATCGCTAGAAAGCCTGCAGCTGAAATGGATTTTTTTGAAATAAAAAATAGTTTAATTCATGTGTTAAAAATTTCTAAAGTACTAAAATGGAAAAAGACAAGCTCCAGATCATAATTTTTAAAAGATGCCGTACTTTTCTACAGCGCTGTCTATCAAAAGATGATACAATACTGTTGATTCGTCAAAATAGACCGTTTTCATAAATAGATTTACTACTATTTGCATAAATCGATTTCACTCTAGAGATAGGATGTAAAATAAGAGCTAAGCTTTGCCTGTATAGGTTCATGACTTCCTATTAAGCTAAATTGAAATGGATTAAAATGAATACAGCTTTCATATTAAGGAGGAAATAACGGTTGAAAAAGAGAATGTTTCTTATAATCGGCTTGATCTTGCTAACGACTCTATTAACAGGGTGTATGGAGTATAATCAACCGATTACTGCAGAAAGTGAAGGATTTTGGAACGAATATATCGTCTATCCATTGTCACAATTTATTGTCATGGTAGCGAATTTTACCGGTGAAAACTTTGGATTGTCGATTATTATAGTAACGATTTTAATTCGTCTCTTAATTTTGCCATTAATGATTAAGCAAACGAAGAGTTCAAAAGCGATGCAAGCTATTCAGCCTGAGATGCAAGCGTTGCGGGAGAAGTACAGCTCAAAGGATCAGAAAACACAACAAAAGCTCCAACAGGAGACGATGGCGTTATTCCAAAAGCATAATATTAATCCATTGGCAGGGTGTTTTCCAATCTTGATTCAAATGCCGATCCTGATTGGATTTTATCATGCGATTTCAAGAACGAGAGAGATAGCTGAGCATAATTTCTTATGGTTTGATTTAGGTTCTCCAGACCCTTATTATTTATTGCCATTAATCGCTGGGGTTACAACTTTTATTCAACAAAAAATGATGATGGCCGGTACAGCTAATCAAAATCCGCAAATGGCAATGATGCTTTGGTTAATGCCAATTATGATCATCATCTTTGCGATTAGTTTCCCAGCTGCTTTATCCTTGTATTGGGTTGTAGGGAACTTATTTATGATAGTGCAAACATACTTTATTAAAGGTCCAGATTTAAAAGCAGAAAAAGAAACTGGTAAAGCGGGAGGAGCAAAAAAGTGAAACAGGTAACTGCTACAGGACAAACTGTCGAAGAAGCAGTCAAATCGGCTTTAGCTCAACTAGAAACAACAGAAGACCGCGTAGAAATAGCGATTATGGATGAAGGTAAAAAGGGGATATTTGGATTTGGCTCTCGGCCAGCTGTTGTAAAGGTAACAGCAAAGATTGATCCAGTTGAAGAAGCAAAGGAATTTTTAAAAGATGTTAGTGAAAAAATGGGTGTCGATGTTGAAATTGAGGTATTAAGAGATGGGAAACAAGTTCAATTTATCCTTTCAGGAGATAAAATTGCTTTGTTAATTGGAAAAAGAGGACAAACTCTTAATTCTCTTCAATACTTGACTCAGCTTGTGATCAATCGTTTCTCTGATCAGTACTTCCACGTTCTTTTAGATGCGGAAGACTATCGCAAGAGAAGAAATGAGACTTTAGTGCATTTAGCTGAACGTCTTGCCCAAAAAGCACTGAAAACTGGAAAAAAGGTCGCATTAGAACCAATGCCATCATATGAGCGTAAAGTAATTCACACTGCTTTGATGGAAAATAACCGGATCAAAACCTATTCTGATGGTGTCGAACCAAATCGTCACATCGTTATTGCACCAATGAAGTAAAAACAATTTTAAGAGGCTGTTTGAAAAGCCTTCGTTCAACAAGCAGGGGAAGAAAGTGAGTCATTTTCTTCCCTTGCTTTTTTGCTGTTTGAAGGCAAATCCATTGATCAGTAAATTTTCGTAAAGGAAGGAAGCATCAATGAAAAACAGTAAACTTCCGCACCCTTCAATTTTTCCTGATTTATTGATCAGTTTTTCGACAAGAACTTATTATATATCGGTGTTGCTTTTTGCCCATTCCATGTGAAAGCAAGTTTTGCACGGAATGGGCAAAAATGAGTAATTTCCTGAATGTAAAAACAGAATAAATCAATCGTTATATCACTGAAAGGAAGAAATGACGAAAACTCTCCTCTTTTTTTTATTCGTAAAAGTGATAGTGGTTCGTTTTATTGTTATTCACATGTGGATAAGTTAAAATAAGCGTAGTTTATCATCAGGAAATGGGAGATGTGGATAACTAAGTGAAAATCCTTTTTCCACAGGTAAGCCTATGGTATTCTATAATTTTGGATGTTAATAATTTTTATATAGATGATAAATCGCCGAGCGATTTATATGGTGATAGAGAAAAGAGAGGTGTTAAGGATGCAGTTAGATACGATCGCGGCAATATCGACTCCGATGGGAGAGGGAGCAATCGCTATCGTAAGATTAAGTGGTGATCAGGCGATTGAAATTGCGGGCAGCCTTTTTCAAGGGGTTGGTGGGAAGAAGCTGGCCGATGTTGCATCCCATACCATTCATTACGGACATATACTTGATCCTAAAACGAAAGAGGTTGCAGAGGAAGTAATGGTTTCTGTGATGAAGGGACCAAAAACATTTACAAAAGAAGATGTAATAGAAATCAATTGTCATGGTGGGCTTGTGTCTGTCAATCGTGTGCTGCAGCTTGTATTAAATGCAGGAGCGCGATTAGCAGAACCAGGAGAGTTTACCAAAAGGGCATTTTTAAATGGAAGAATTGATTTATCGCAAGCAGAGGCAGTCATGGATTTAATACGAGCAAAGACGGATCGTGCCATGAATGTTGCCTTAGGGCAAATGGATGGGCGCCTTTCAAGGCTAATTCAGAAGCTTCGACAGGAGATTCTCGAAACATTAGCCCATGTTGAAGTGAATATTGATTACCCTGAGTATGATGATGTAGAGGAAATGACTCATCAACTCCTCATTGAAAAGGCAAGCTATGTGAAAAAGGAAATTGAAAATCTCCTACAAACGTCACAACAGGGGAAGATATTACGAGAAGGGATTTCGACCGTCATAGTAGGGCGCCCAAATGTAGGGAAGTCTTCTTTGCTAAATAGTTTAGTTCAGGAAAATAAAGCAATTGTAACGGATATTCCGGGAACAACACGAGATGTTATCGAAGAATATGTCAATGTTAGAGGAGTTCCTCTGAGACTTTTAGATACGGCGGGAATTCGTGAAACAGAAGATATCGTTGAACGAATCGGAGTGGAACGCTCGAGACAAGTTTTAAAAGAAGCTGATTTAATTTTATTGGTTTTGAATTATGCTGATGAGTTAACAGAAGAAGATGTAAATATATTTAAGGCAGTGGAAGGGATGGATGTCATCGTTATTGTGAACAAGACCGACCTTCCGCAAAAAATTGATTTAGAGCGAGTTAATAAGCTGGCACAGGAACATAAGCTTGTTACCACGTCATTGTTAGAGGACGTAGGAGTCACAGAATTGGAAGAAGCGATCGCCTCCCTTTTCTTCGCAGGCTCCATTGAAGCAAGTGATATGACTTATGTCTCCAATAGTCGGCATATCGCATTACTAAATCAGGCGCATCAATCGATTGAAGAAGCCATCTCAGGAGTGGAGGCGGGTGTTCCGATCGATATTGTGCAAATTGATTTAACTCGGACATGGGAGATATTAGGTGAAATTATTGGTGATAGTGTACATGAAAGTTTAATTGATCAATTATTCTCCCAGTTCTGTTTAGGAAAATAACGTTTATTTAGAAAATGAGGAGGCAGCGTGATGCAATACGATGCTGGAAATTATGATGTCATTGTCATCGGTGCTGGCCATGCTGGCGCAGAGGCAGGATTAGCTGCTGCACGCCAGGGTGCAAAGACATTAGTATTAACAATAAATTTAGATATGGTTGCGTTTATGCCATGTAATCCTTCTGTCGGAGGACCTGCTAAGGGGATTGTCGTAAGAGAAATCGATGCACTTGGCGGGGAAATGGGACGGAATATTGATAAAACCTATATTCAAATGAGGATGTTAAACACGGGCAAGGGTCCTGCGGTGCGAGCATTGCGTGCTCAAGCGGATAAGTTTGCTTATCAGCATGAAATGAAGAAAACGATGGAAAATGAACCAAATCTGACCCTAGTTCAAGGAATGGTTGAAGAGTTAATTGTAGAAAATGATGTATGTAAAGGAGTTATTACACAAACAGGAGCGAAGTACCTTGCGAAAACGGTTGTCATTACGACGGGAACCTTTTTACGCGGAGAAATCATTTTAGGGGAGCTAAAATATTCAAGTGGTCCGAACAATCAACAGCCTTCAATTAGATTATCCGAGCATCTTGAACAATTGGGCTTTGATTTAGTTCGCTTTAAAACGGGGACTCCTCCACGGGTAAATAGCCATACGATTGATTACAGTAAGACCGAAATACAACCGGGCGATGATGTGCCAAGGGCATTCTCTTATGAAACAACAAAATATATAACTGAGCAGTTGCCATGCTGGTTAACGTACACAAATGAGAAGACCCATCAAATCATTGATGATAATTTGCATCGCTCTCCTATGTATTCAGGAATGATTAAGGGGACGGGGCCACGTTATTGCCCTTCCATTGAAGATAAAGTAGTCCGATTTAATGATAAACCCCGACATCAGCTGTTCTTAGAGCCTGAAGGGAAGAATACGCAAGAGGTATATGTGCAGGGCCTTTCAACCAGTCTACCAGAGGATGTTCAACAAAAAATTCTGCATACAATTCCAGGGCTAGAAAATGTCCAGATGATGAGAGCAGGATATGCAATTGAATACGATGCCATTGTACCAACGCAATTATGGCCGACACTAGAGACGAAAAAAATTAAAAATCTTTATACAGCTGGGCAGATTAATGGAACATCTGGCTATGAAGAGGCAGCTGGCCAGGGGCTCATGGCTGGAATTAATGCGGGGAGAAGAGCGCTTGGTAAAGATGAAGTGATCTTAAGCCGCTCTGATGCGTATATTGGCGTGCTTATTGATGATTTAGTAACAAAGGGGACAAATGAGCCTTATCGTTTGCTTACATCCCGTGCTGAATATCGCCTTCTTTTAAGACATGATAATGCTGATTTGCGCCTTACTGATATTGGTTACAAAATTGGGCTTATTAGCGAGGAACGCTATGAGAAATTTTTAGCAAAAAAAGCTGCGGTTGAGGCGGAAAAGGAAAGATTGAAATCGATCATTATTAAGCCGAAGCCAGAGGTTCAAGAGCTTATTAAAAATCAAGGCGGCAGTGAGTTAAAAGATGGGATTAAAGCCAATGACTTATTAAAAAGACCTGAAATGACTTATGCACATATTGAATCAATCGTTCCAAGTGAATTAACCCTTGATGATGAAGTGAAAGAACAGGTGGAGATTCAAATAAAATATGAGGGGTATATTGAAAAATCCCTGCAACAGGTCGAGCGTTTGAAAAAAATGGAGAATAAAAAAATTCCGGTCGACATTGATTACGATGCGATATCTGGCCTTGCTTCTGAAGCAAGACAGAAGCTGAAAAAAGTGCTTCCTCTATCAATTGCACAGGCTTCACGTATATCTGGTGTAAATCCGGCGGATATCTCGATATTGCTTGTTTATTTAGAGCAAGGGAAAATTGCTAAAGTATCGAACGAGTAGACAAACATTGTGGAACCTCTTGGTAAGGTTCCACTCTTTACATAGAAGCGATGATTTCAGAGTAAGGAAGGGATAACGAATGAAAATAGAAGAATTTCAAGAAAGGCTGTCGGCAAATGGGATTGCACTTACTAGCGAACAGATGGCCCAGTTTGAAACATATTATCACACATTGGTTGAATGGAATGAAAAGATGAATTTAACAGCGATAACGGAAAAAGGAGAGGTGTATTTAAAGCATTTTTTTGATTCCATTACAGCTGCTTTTTATCATGATTTCAACGGTTCAGCTTCGCTTTGTGATGTAGGAGCGGGAGCTGGATTTCCAAGCATTCCGATTAAAATCGCCTTTCCAGAATTGAGGATTACAATCGTAGACTCCCTAAATAAAAGAATTACCTTCCTTGAGCATCTGGCCAAACAATTAAAGCTCGAAAACGTCCAGTTCATTCATGATCGTGCTGAAACATTCGGGCAAAAGAAAGAGCATCGAGAAGCTTATGATATTGTTACAGCGAGGGCAGTTGCACGCCTTTCCGTCTTGAGTGAACTTTGCTTACCTTTAGTAAAGGTAAGTGGAACGTTTATTGCCATGAAAGCAGCAAGTGCAAATGAAGAGATTGATGCAGGGACAAAAGCAATTGCCACTTTAGGCGGAAAAATCGAGAAGCTTCATTCCTTTCAATTGCCGATAGAAGAGAGTGATAGGAATATCGTCATAATAAAAAAAGAGAAGCCAACCCCGAAAAAATATCCAAGAAAACCAGGAATACCAAATAAAACGCCGATAGAATAATGTGTAATGGGGCCTTTTGCATAACAGAGGAGTACCTTTTTTGTTAGAAATGTGGCATAATTTTTAGTGGGGTGAATCCGTTTTATAATGTTAACTGATGAATTGCAATTATCCAATTTTTATAGGAAAGCATGAGTGAAAAGTACGATAACACATTATGAAATTGATTCTTATGATAGATTATATGCAGGAATAAATCTTTTGATAGAGAATGTATTAGTTACGGAGTTTCGTAAAGGTGGTGCAAGGTGATGAAGCAATCTTTCTCACGCTTTTTTGGCCTAGGCGAAAAGGAAGACCAGATGGAGACAGATTTAGGGGAAGCTTCTGAATTTGTAGAGGAAAATGTTAGAGAAATGATCGAGCAAATCCCCATAAACGATATTGTGCCAAATCGTTTTCAGCCAAGAACGGTTTTTGATGAAGAGAAGATCGAAGAATTATCTCGAACCATTCATACGCATGGAATCATCCAGCCTATTGTCGTTAGGGAATATGAAGCAGGGAAGTTTGAAATTATTGCTGGGGAACGCAGATGGCGGGCAATGAAGAAACTCGGTTGGGATCGTGTCCCAGCCATCATTAAGCAAATGAATGATACGGAAACTGCTTCAATTGCATTAATAGAGAACTTGCAAAGAGAGGAACTTTCTCCAATTGAAGAGGCGATTGCCTATGGAAAGCTACTAGAATTGCATAATTTAACGCAGGAAGCTCTTGCGCAGCGATTGGGAAAAGGCCAGTCCACTATTGCGAATAAACTTCGCTTGCTTAAATTACCGCAAGAAGTTCAAGACGCCTTATTAGCAAAGGTCATAACGGAACGTCATGCGCGTTCACTTATTCCATTAAAGGATCCGGAAAAACAAGTGCAGTTGCTCGCGGAAATTATTGAGAAAAATTTAAACGTGAAGCAAACGGAAGAGCGTGTTGTAAAGCTATTAGAGCAACCGAAGGAGAAAGCTAAGCCTAAGAGGAAGGCGTTTAGCAAAGATATGAGAATTGCGGTTAATACGATAAGGCAATCTTTATCAATGGTGACGGATAGCGGCATTAACTTAGACTCAGAAGAGGAAGAGTTTGAAGAATATTATCAATTTACGATAAAAATACCGAAAAAAAAATAACTTTTGATTGAGAAATTAAACGTTTCGTTTAATTTCTCTCAGAGTGTAGACAAACTCGAAGATTTTCGAGTTTGCCTACACTCTTCTTTCTTTTAAAAATAAAATTAAATAAATAGCGTAGGTTGATTTTCACTCGTTTCTACACTCGTCTCCAAACAAAAGATGGTTTCTTCCGAAAGCATGATTATGTGCAGGATGAGTATTAGGATGGTGATCGCTGCCCGCAAGTGCAGGTTCTTCAAGTACACGACGACAACGAAGGAAGAGATCGGCAATATCAATCAAATTCATCGCTTTTAGGGGGTGCAAACGAGTTGATGGGAGCGGAAGGCGCTTGACTCCTGGGGGAATACTGTCCGAATACACCTCTCATTCGGACAAAGGTCTTTCTCGCTTTCCTTGTTCTGTCCGAATACACTTCTCATTCGGACAAAGGTCTTTCTCGTTTTCCCCGTTCTGTCCGAATACACCTCTCATTCGGACAAAGGTCTTTCTCGCTTTCCTTGTTCTGTCCGAATACACCTTTCATTCGGACAAAGGTCTTTCTCGTTTTCCCCGTTCTGTCCGAATACACCTCTCATTCGGACAAAGGTCTTTCTCGCTTTCCTTGTTCTGTCCGAATACACCTCTCATTCGGACAAAGGTCTTTCTCGCTTTCCTTGTTCTGTCCGAATACACCTCTCATTCGGACAAAGGTCTTTCTCGTTTTCCTTGTTTTGTCCGAATACACCTTTCATTCGGACAAAGGTCTTTCTCGTTTTCCTTGTTTTGTCCGAATACACCTTTCATTCGGACAAAGGTCTTTCTCGCTTTCCTTGTTCTGTCCGAATACACCTCTCCATTAATACCACTGAAAAAGTCAGTAGATGACCAACGCCCCCCGGAAAGCAATCGTCTGGAGAGGAAATCAACGTTTTTAGCGCAATTCCAGTCCAAAAATGACAAAATCCATCGATAGGGAGCCCTTTCGATGGATTTTGTCGACAGTATGAATTTCTCTTATTTTTTGCAGTTGTCTATTATATGTTCTCGAGCGTCGTGTGAAGCAAAAGCTTTTCACGGCTTTTAAACTACTCTAACTTAACGATAGGCTGACAGAAAGTGAATCAGTATAAAATGAGCCAAAATTTCTCGTTTACTAGTGCCTTTGAAGTAAAAATAGATTTTGGAAATGAAAAAAAATGATTCTCAATTCTTTTTCATGATAAAATAGAATACATGATTGCTAGTTTATGTATTTTTGATCTTTTATGATCAGTACAAACCGTGAATGGAAATGAAGGTAGGTGATACCGTGGGCAAAATTATTTCAATTGCAAATCAAAAAGGAGGAGTTGGCAAAACAACTACCTCTGTTAATTTAGGTGCCTGCTTAGCATATATAGGGAAAAAGGTGTTAATGGTCGATATTGATCCTCAAGGAAATGCTACAAGTGGTGTAGGGCTTGAGAAAGCGGATATTGATCAATGTGTATACGATGTGTTAGTTGAGGATGTTGAGGCGATTAAAGTAATTCGTCCAACAGGAGTGGAAAATTTAGACGCAATTCCTGCGACGATTCAACTAGCGGGGGCAGAAATAGAACTTGTGCCAACGATTTCAAGAGAGGTTCGTTTGAAGCGAGCATTGGAAGAAGTGAAGGAACGTTATGATTATATTATTATTGACTGTCCGCCTTCACTTGGGCTACTTACTTTAAATGCATTGACAGCTTCTGATGCCGTTCTGATTCCAGTGCAATGTGAATATTATGCATTAGAAGGCTTAAGTCAATTGTTAAACACTGTTAGACTAGTACAAAAACATTTAAATCATGACTTAAAAATCGAAGGTGTTCTGCTAACCATGCTTGACGCTCGGACAAACCTAGGCTTGCAGGTTATTGAGGAAGTGAAGAAGTACTTTCAAGATAAGGTATACCAAACGGTCATTCCTAGAAATATCCGTTTGAGCGAAGCACCTAGTCATGGGGAGCCGATTATTATTTATGATCCGAAATCTAGAGGTGCGGAAGTATATTTAGATTTAGCAAAGGAAGTGGCTGTACATGGCTAAAGGATTAGGAAAAGGTTTGGATGCTTTTTTTGCTAATATGGAGCCTGAAAAAGATGAGGCAGTAAGAGAAATTAGCGTTAAAGAACTTCGCCCCAACCCATATCAACCGCGAAAAATTTTTGATAAAGAAGCGATTGAAGAATTAAAGAATTCGATCCAAGAACATGGGATACTGCAGCCAATTATTGTCCGTAAAAGTATTAAAGGCTATGAAATTGTTGTAGGAGAAAGACGTTATAGAGCTGCGAAGGAAGCGAAGCTTGAGAAAGTTCCAGTCGTAGTCCGGGAATTATCTGAGCAACAAATGATGGAGTTAGCGGTTCTTGAGAATTTACAACGGGAAGATTTAACTCCGATTGAAGAGGCCTCTGCTTATCAGCTTTTAATGGAAAAGCTTAATGTTACCCAAGAGCAGTTGGCAAAAAGGCTGGGGAAAAGCCGTCCACATATTGCGAACCATATCCGTTTGTTATCTTTGCCGGCAAAGATTCAAGAGCTTATTTCTGATGGTAAGATTTCAATGGGACATGGTAGAGCGCTTCTCGGTCTTAGAAAAAAAGAAAAGCTGCCGTTACTTACTGAAAAGGTGATGAAGGAAGGTTTAAATGTCCGGCAATTAGAGCAGTTAATTCAGGCTTTAAATGAAAATGTTCCACGTGAAACAAAAAAGGCAAAGCCAGAAAAAAATGTTTTTATTCGTGCACAGGAATCATTCCTTCGTGAAAGATTCGGAACAACGGTTCATATTAAACAAAGTAAAAATAAAAAGAAGGGGAAAATCGAAATTGAATTTTTCTCCAACGAAGATTTAGAAAGAATTCTTGAATTATTAGAAACAAATCAATCTTCATAAAGCCATCTATGGATGGTTTATTTTTTTTACAGTGATAGTGGTGTTATTTAGCAGGACGGTGGCATCAAAGTAAATCAATAGTTAATGCAACCATCTTAAAAATCAGCTATTTCTAATCGATTTCATTTATGGACAAACGATAGAACTTGAAACTTGTACCAATTTGACTAAATCGAAATACATGTATAACTAGGAGAAGCAGATGTTTTTGTTAGGAACGATTGTTAACGGATTATTGATCATAGTAGGGTCCCTGCTGGGAAAACTTCTTCATCGAATTCCAGAAGGGATGAAGGGGACTGTTATGCACGGCATTGGCTTGGCAGTAGTCGTGCTGGGTTTACAAATGGGATTTAAAAGCGAAAATTTTTTAATTGTTATTTTAAGTCTTGTTTTTGGTGCTGTTATAGGAGAATATTGTAAATTAGAGGACAAGCTTAATCAATTGGGCGCTTGGCTAGAAACGAAGATTGGCAAAGGAAACGGTCAAGGAAGCATTTCTGAAGGCTTTGTCACGGCTACATTAATTTTTGTCATCGGTGCAATGGCGATTATAGGCGCACTTGATAGTGGTATTCGAGGAGATCATGATGTGCTATTGACGAAGGCAATCATCGATGGTTTTACGGCACTTATATTAACGACCACTTTGGGGATTGGCGTGATCTTTTCGGCGATTCCTGTGATGCTGTATGAGGGAGCAATTGCCTCATTTGCTACACAAATTGATCGCTTTATTCCACAGGCTTTAATGGATAGTTTTATTGTAGAAATGACAGCAACAGGCGGAGTGATGATTTTTGCCATCGGATTGAACCTTTTAGGTCTCATAAAAATCCGTGTAGCTAATCTTTTGCCAGGGATTATTGTATGTGCCTTAATCGTTACCATAATGCATTACGTTAGTTAAAAAGAAATGCTTTGTTAATAAAACGATTCGTGTAAAACCTTGATTTCTCGAAAACATATCTCAAAGCTAAGCTTAAAAAATGGGCTGAAACAAGAATATAACGGATTCCTGTTTCGCCCATTTGCTTTTTTCTCATGTGGTTTGCTCTTGATCCCAATCCATTTTCAAGCTTGACCAGGAATGGTTAGGATGATAGGTGCTGCTTGCCTCATAAATAGCGTTTGCTATTACTTTGGCCATTTTTAGGACTAGATTTAAGCGTGTGTTCTGAAGGACAAAAAATTCCATAAAGCCACTTACATTCACAATGCCAGTGATATGATAATCACCGACCTCAGGTAGTTCTTTTTTTACACCGGCTCCTGGCTTTACTGGTCCCTCGCCAATTTGGATGACACCAACACTTTTTAATCTCCCTAAACAAGCATCAATCCCGATAATAATTGGATCTAAATGTTTCCCTTTAATTTCTTGTATCTTTTCCTCTAAATTTACTGCATGGATTGGATCTTCTAATGTGCCGTATACATGGAAAGGGGTAATTTCTTTTTCATCTAATAAAGTTCCGATTAGTGGACCTAACGAATCTCCAGTGGAACGATCGGTACCAATACAAACAAAGACAACTGGACGATTCACTATACGTACGGGTAACATAGAGACAAGTTCAATGGCAAGCTTCTGAGAGGCTTTTTGCTCATCGTAAAAAATTCTCGACTCAGAGCTTCCGCTTTTATCAAACAAGCTAGATTTAAGATTCATTGGTTCCACTCCTACAAATATAGTAGTAACAGTATACGGATCATTGAGCGAATGTATACGTACTAGTTTTAGGACAAGCTAGAAATAGGAGATTTATACTAGCTGAAGAGTGGTCTTTACTGTGGTTTTGCCCAAATTGTTGATTGCTCATAAACGGTGAAACGAAGGTTTTAAATATCAGCTTCAACATATAACAAATACATTTTTTAAAAACAACTACTACAAACGAACTGAAAAAATTGCTACAATGGTTATACTGTTAAAAGCTTGTCGATATTTGAAGATATGATATACGGTGTTGATAAAGGAGTGATTCACGTTGGAACAAAAGGAATTCGGCTTAAATGATATTGTTGAAATGAAAAAACCACATCCTTGCGGAACGAATCGTTGGAAGATCATCCGTTTAGGAATGGATATACGAATTAAGTGTGAAGGTTGTTCCCACAGTGTATTGATTCCTCGAAGAGAATTCTCGCGAAAAATGAAAAAGATCCTCGTAAAGCATGAAGAGTAATCTTTATGCTTTTTTTACTACATTAAATTGAAGCTCTAATCAAGAAGCTACCTCCAATATCAATAGTCGTAGGCACGATTTATGAATTCGAATATTTGCATATAGGAATTTTCTTTTATAAAATTCAAAAAAAACGATCGGAATGGAGGGAGAAAAATGGCGAAGGTATATGCGTCTGCGTGTCCATTAAATTGCTGGGACAGCTGTGGTTTTAAAGTGACAGTGGAAGACGGAAAAGTATTAAAGATAGATGGAGACGAGTCTCATCCCATTACGAAAGGAAAAATCTGTGGTCGAGGACGGATGCTTGAGAAGCGCACGAATTCTGGAGAAAGATTGCTATATCCGTTGAAAAAGATAGATGGACAGTTTACTAGAATTCCTTGGGAGCAAGCATTAACAGAAATTGCTGAGAAAATGCAAGCGGTGAAAGAAAAACATGGTTCGACAGCGGTTCTCCATAGTCATGATTATGCGAACGGTGGGTTATTAAAGAATCTCGATCAACGCTTTTTCAATTGTTTTGGCGGTGTCACAGAGCTAATAGGTTCTATTTGCTGGGGCTCCGGTATAGAGGCGCAAAATTGGGATTTTGGAGATGCTTATAGCCATGCCCCTGAAGATATTTTCCATAGTAAAAACATTATCGTTTGGGGTAGAAATGTCGCGAGAACAAATATGCATCTCTACCAAGCATTACAGAAGGCAAAAAAACAGGGCGCAAAGCTGATTGTGATTGATCCAATTTTTAATGCAACCGCGAAAATCGCCGATCTCCATCTTACTGTTAAGCCGGGAATGGATGGTTTTTTAGCGGCAGGAATTATGAAGGAAATTCTTAGATTAAATTTGGAAGATCAGGCATTTATTGAAGATCATTCCGTTGGATTTGAGGATCTAAAGGAATTATTAGCTGGAATAACGCTAGAAGAGCTTTCTCGATTAGCAGAAGTCCCTGAAGAGAGCATGACGGAACTAGCCAAGATATTTTGTGATCGGCCAACTGCTACTCTTATCGGTTTAGGGATGCAGCGTTATGAAAATGGTGGAAATACCATTAGGCTCCTCGATGCACTAGTTGCGATTAGTGGCAACATAGGCATTGCTGGAGGAGGAGCCAATTATGCCCATAAGCAAGTAGGGCAAAGCTTTAATATTGCTTCATTAATCTTGCCTGACAAAAAGGAACAGCATCGCAGTTTCACCATGATGGAACAGGCGGAACAAATTCTTGCTGCTAAAAATCCGGAAATCAAAATGATCTTTGTTACTTGTGGAAATCCACTGACACAAGTTCCTGATACAAATGTAGTGAAGAAAGCTTTTTCATCTGTTGACACCCTTGTTGTAGTTGACCAGTTTATGACTGATACGGCTGAACTCGCTGATTATGTGTTGCCAACGACAACAGCTTTTGAAGAAGAGGATATATATTATTCTTCCATGTATCATGCTTATGTTAATTATGGCCCAAAACTTGTCAATGCTCCTGGGGAGGCACGTTCGGATCTATGGATTTGGACAGAATTAGCGAAACGACTTGGTTTCGGTGAGGAGTTTAATTATACAAGGGAAGATTGGATTAAAATGGGCTTTGGAGCGTTGCAAGAAAAGGGGATTACCCTAGAGAAGCTAAAGGAGAAGGCCCATCTTGAATTACCAGTCGATCCTATTCCATGGAAAGATCGTCGTTTTAAAACTCCAAGTGGGAAATTTGAATTCACGTCGCAAAAGGCTGCACAAAAGGGGCTTGAAGGAAAGTTAACATTGGCTCTACCAAGAGAATCAAAATGGACGAATGCCTCCGTTGCAGAAAAATATCCGTATCAATTATTGACGATTCACCCACTGCGTTCCAATCACTCTCAGCATTATCATGTTATCACACCAGAGCCGAAGGTGAAGGTGGAGATTTCCAGGAATATTGCCGATGATTTGCAGCTTAGCAATGGAGATTATGTCAGAGTTTGGAATGGGCGTGGGGAGATAAAAGGGTATGTGAGTATTTTGGAACAAGGCGTACATGCCAATGTCATTAATATTGATGAAGGTATCTGGGCAAAATATGGCGGCTCTGTTAATCAACTGACGGCTAGTCGAGTATCGGACAACGGTTTAGGAAGTACATTGTACGATTGTTTAGTAAATCTTTCCTTAGTAGAGCGGGCACCTGGTAATTAGAACTTTCTTGTCTTTTATTCGGTAACTCTCTATAATTGGTTAAGGTTAAGTACTTTAGCATGATCCATTTGTCGAACAGACAGATATAAAATAATGAATAAATAGTTTATTGTGATGAGGAGTGACTTTGGATGGCCTTAACGGCAGGAATAGTCGGGTTACCGAACGTAGGGAAATCTACTTTATTTAATGCAATTACACAAGCAGGTGCAGAATCAGCCAACTACCCATTTTGTACGATTGATCCAAACGTTGGGATTGTAGAAGTACCAGATCATCGTTTGACAAAATTAACAGAATTGGTACAGCCGAAAAAGACGGTTCCTACTACTTTCGAATTTACAGATATTGCTGGAATTGTGAAAGGAGCAAGTAAAGGGGAAGGGCTAGGGAATAAATTTTTGGCTAATATTCGCGAAGTGGATGCCATTTGCCAAGTTGTTCGTTGCTTTGAGGACGAGAATATTACCCATGTTTCAGGGAAAGTTGATCCATTGGATGATATTGAAACAATTAATTTAGAGCTTATTTTAGCTGATCTTGAATCTGTTGAGAAACGGATTGGTCGTGTTGGCAAATTAGCAAAACAAAAAGATAAGGAAGCCGTGGCAGAGCTTGAAGTGTTAGAAATGCTAAAGGATGCATTTGAAGCGGAAAAACCTGCAAGAACGGTTGATTTTTCTGAAGAACAATTGAAAATTGCGAAAGGCTTGCATCTATTAACCATTAAGCCTGTTCTTTATGTGGCTAACGTAGGGGAAGACGATGTAGCAGATCCCTCTTCCAACGAATACGTTCAAAAGGTTAGAGACTTTGCTGCCGGAGACAATGCAGAGGTAATTGTAATCTGTGCTAAAATTGAGTCCGAAATTGCAGAACTCGAAGGGGAAGAAAAAGCAATGTTCCTGGAGGAGTTGGGCATCGAAGAGTCTGGCTTGGATCAATTAATTCGCGCTGCGTATCACTTGCTTGGTCTAGCGACGTACTTTACTGCTGGTGTTCAAGAGGTTCGTGCTTGGACTTTTCGTAAAGGCATGAAAGCACCTCAATGTGCGGGCATTATCCACTCTGATTTTGAAAGAGGGTTTATTCGGGCTGAAACAGTCTCTTACGATGATTTGCTCGCAGCAGGAAATATGGTTGCCGCAAAGGAAGCTGGCAAAGTGCGCCTTGAAGGAAAAGACTATGTAGTCAAGGACGGAGATATTATCCACTTCCGCTTTAACGTATAATCTTCATTGTAGAGGTTGTCCTTTTATGATAGCTGGGAAGAGCATCCAATCGGGTGCTCTTTTTTGCCTTCCAGTGTCCAACAGGTTTAAAAATCGTAGCACGTAATGGCCAAATCCTCGCAACCTTGTGGAAAAGTTGGAGTAATCCTCATATTTAGTTCACGAGGGGACCACTTAATAGAAAAATTACAGGCAGGATAAATTCAATTTTTTATTATATGATTCCAGCTGTTGTGTTTGCTACATATATATGGTATAATTTCTTCTTGTGAGTAATGAATATTGCTCCTTGCCCTTTATGAAAAGGGCCGTTAGTCCAAAAGGAGGTGAATGTGATGAGAGCGTACGAAATTATGTACATCATCCGCCCAAATATTGAAGATGAGGCTAAAAAAGCACTTGTTGAGCGCTTTGACGGCATCCTTACTGAAAATGGAGCGGAAGTAGTTGAATCAAAAGAATGGGGTAAGCGTCGTCTTGCTTATGAAATCAATGATTTCCGTGACGGTTACTACCATATCGTTAAAGTTAACGCTGATGCAGCAGCTGTGGAAGAATTCTCTCGTTTAGCTAAAATTAACGAAGATATCATCCGCCACATCGTAATTAAAGATGAAAAGTAATTTGATATAGAAATGTTTCACGTGGAACATTGAACAACGGTTTTTGTATGGTGTTGCGAAAAACCGCATCCTTTTTTATACACTCCTCCAATTAACGTATGAAAATGCTTAAAAGAAGGACGTTGTATGAATGTAGGAATTGAAGAGGAGAGGGGTTGATTCTGATGATGAATCGTGTAGTTCTCGTTGGACGATTAACGAAAGATCCTGATTTGCGATATACACCAAATGGTGTTCCTGTTGCTACTTTTACCCTTGCTGTGAACAGAACTTTTTCAAATCAACAAGGTGAAAGAGAAGCTGATTTCATTAACTGTGTCGTTTGGCGTCGTCCTGCAGAAAACGTGGCGAACTTTTTGAAAAAAGGTAGCCTTGCTGGTGTTGATGGACGTATTCAAACCCGTAATTATGAAGGACAAGATGGTAAACGCGTCTATGTTACAGAAGTTGTAGCTGAAAGTGTACAGTTTCTAGAGCCTAAGAATGCTTCTGGAGGAAATCCAGGGGGATTTGGCGGTCAGAGGGAACAAGGGAACCCATATGGCAGTAGTGGCAATCAGAATCAACCATTCCGTGAAAACAATAACAATAACCAAGGCTATACACGAATTGACGAGGATCCATTTGCTGGTGGAGGACAAATCGATATCTCAGATGATGATCTTCCGTTCTAATTCGGTACAGCAATGACCTAACATGTAAAAGAGGAGGGAAATATAATGGCAGGTGGAGGACGCAGAGGCGGCCGCGCTAAGCGCCGTAAAGTTTGTTACTTTACAGCAAACGGAATCACTCACATCGATTATAAAGATGTAGATTTACTTAAAAAGTTTATCTCTGAACGCGGAAAGATTTTACCTAGACGTGTGACTGGAACAAACGCTAAATACCAACGTAAATTAACTGTTGCGATCAAGCGTGCACGTACAATGGCATTACTTCCATATGTTACTGGAGAATAATGTAATAATAAAAAGGCAGTTTGGAGAATTATCTCTAAACTGCCTTTTTATATTTAATATTAATTAAATATGATATATCTTACATTTTAGGATGTGAGACTAGGTCTTGTAATTATTGTTATTGGTATAATATGTAAGTTTAGCCGAGAGGAGAGGGATTTTATTCCTCTCGCTAATGGGGGGAGAAGAAATGAGGGTTGAAAAAACACAATCTTCAATGGTATTAGTAGATCTTGAATGGAGGATTGTTCCAGAAGTCTTAAACTTTACAACCATGTTGGAATAAAAGGGGATATCACCCAATACTATTAGTGGCTACTTGAGGTGGCTTAGAAAAAGAGATAAAAGAAAAACTAACAAAAGAAACTGGTATTTTAGATAGATATAATTATTCATCTTTCTGGTGTTTTTAAAGAGCTGGCAGTTACAGGTATAATTAGAGTTATATTACATTCCCTTTAGAATGTAGAATTAGTACATTATCCTTGTACTAGCTATATTATTAAAGTAAGTATGAGCCATTTTACTATTAAAAATTATCTTGAAGCAATTAGAGGGTTTATTACAAAATAATCGAGCGAAGAAACAATGATTTGATTTGGGATATTATCACTATTCTTTTAATAATTTTTCAAAGCTACATTGTCTTCAAAAACTTATTCTATTAGTTTCTTATCAAACAATTGGTAGAGTTGGGGAAAGTTATAAGTAAGGAAAAATAAAAAGAGTTAATACAAATCCTATTCCTGAATAATGACAAAGAGTTATACTACATGGTAGAAAAAATAAATGCAGCTTCAAAATCATATGGAATGATTGCCATTAATAAAAAAGTTACTAGTGTTATTAAAACAATATTATATTTTTGATTTTAAGAAGTGGAACTCAGCAAGTTCCACTTCTATACTTGAACACCAATATTACTTAGGAAAAATCTCTTCTCACTGTCCATCATTTAGTAGAATATGGTAGTGTCAGAATACAATTAGGTTTACTAGAATTAGCAAATTTTCAGTATGTTTATCACAATTCTTAGCATGTTAAAACACCAAAATTGATCAAATATTATGTGCCTAATAGATAAAAAAATATTAATAAACAAAAATAGAACAGGAACTTTTCACTTTTTTTCCTCTTCTTTTCAATAAGTAGGAATAGAATTAACACAATGAAAACAGACGAAAAAGTATGTCTATAATTAACATAATTAAATTCACCACTTTCTAATTATGCTATATTAATTGTACTCAAAAGTATATCTTATTCTTATGTAAATAGGAACCTTTCTTAATTAAAGAAAGGGTTCCTAAAATTAAATCTTATTTTAATATGCTTGATGTGATATTGTCCCAAGAATTTCATATGCACGTTGAATATTACCATGTGCAGAGCTAGAAGTGTTGTACATTCTTATAGCTAATACCTCAACTGCTCCTGCAGCGGTAATTGCTCCCACAATTGTAGCCACAGCCATATTGGATCGCCTTCTTGTGACTGCTAGAATAAAGTGTACAGTTTTTGCTTGATAAGATGAAACGCTTATTTACCCAAATATACCAGCAAAAAATATCAACCTATCACTGTAAAATGATCATAGTTCATACTTGCAGTGGAG
>NZ_JARGEJ010000520.1:0-314 GCF_029211245.1 Robertmurraya sp. DFI.2.37
TTTCATCGGGCCGATAACCTAATGCACCATCCGTATTGTAGAAGCGTACCTGCTCGATTCCCTCTTTCTGCAACGCTCGCATGATGCGTCCCTTGTTCATTCCTGGTATCTCGTTATCTACCTCTGTTGATGCCCCTGCTGGGAGAATCACGTCTGCGGTTTTTGCCTGTGGGTCAATAACAAGCACAATTTTTTTCGTTTCTTTATCCGGATGCTGCCGAATCTCGTTGGCCACAAAATAATGTTTGGGCATCTGCTCCTGCATGGTTGAAGTGTCCCGCCGGTTGCGCATGGTGGCGTATTCGATTTTCTCG
>NZ_JARGEJ010000521.1:0-314 GCF_029211245.1 Robertmurraya sp. DFI.2.37
GCTTATCAGATTGGTTTATCTGTTCCGGATATTCTCCATGCGAGCAATATTATTAGAGCTCCGAGAAATGCTTATATTGAGGAAAATGAAGATGGCTTTTAAATTTTAGTAACGAAGAATCAATAATTCATTACTGATGATTATGCCTAAAGGAGGGATTTTGTGATCATCTCCATTTTTATCGTTTTTGCTATATTTATATTGTTTAATATTAACAAACTAACAAATTCCCTTTGTTTGCAAAAAGAAATCACTGAAGAAAAGCAAGCAAAGGTGTTTAGAACTATAAATGTATTAATTACCATCTTGTTAAT
>NZ_JARGEJ010000522.1:0-313 GCF_029211245.1 Robertmurraya sp. DFI.2.37
TAAATACAGTAGAAGAAGGATTGGAAGATATTCGCCAAGGCAAAGTATTGATCGTTGTTGATGACGAAGATCGTGAAAACGAAGGCGATTTTATCGTTTCAGGAGAAAAGATTACTCCTGAAATTGTAAATTTTATGATTACTCATGGCAGAGGGTTGTTATGTGCCCCTCTGCCACATTCACGTTGTGAAGAACTTTGTCTGGCTCCGATGGCAGAAGAAAACACTTCATTGCTAGGTACACCGTTTACTATGTCGGTAGATTTAAGAGGGTATGGCTGTACTACGGGAGTTTCTGCTTTCGACCGTTCGTC
>NZ_JARGEJ010000523.1:0-313 GCF_029211245.1 Robertmurraya sp. DFI.2.37
ATCGCCGGTGACAGCCCTTCTATGGTGTCGACATCAGGCTTATCCATTTGTCCTAAAATTTGTCTCGCATAGGCAGACAATGACTCGACATAGCGACGCTGCCCTTCTGCGTAAATGGTGTCAAAAGCGAGAGAGGACTTTCCTGAACCAGAAAGTCCCGTCAGTACAACAAGCTTGTCTCTCGGGATTGTGACATCAATGGTTTGTAAATTATGGGCCCGAGCTCCTTTGACAAACAATTTCTCCATTGCCATCGTTTCGTTATACCACCGCTTTTAACTCTAAAATTAAATCGCGCAGCTCTGCCGCTCTT
>NZ_JARGEJ010000524.1:0-312 GCF_029211245.1 Robertmurraya sp. DFI.2.37
AGTCCTTGTGATATTTCCACGCTTTGTCCCACGGCGTCAAATTTTCGACCGGAAAGCCTTTCGCCGATTTCTTCGACGGGTTCGCCGCCACGAACGAGTTGACTTGCTTGTAAATACCGTAGCTGTAAAACGAAATTAGGTCGGCTGTGCCTAACACCTTGACCATGAACGAACTACCGCTTTTAAACGAAGTAAATTCCGTTTTTGCCCCGCCCCCGCCTTCGTTTGTGTCGTTGAGCGTGTTTAGCGCATCTGCTCCGCTTTGATATTGACTCATCCGTTTTCCTCCTTTTATTTTCGGCTAATTTGTCG
>NZ_JARGEJ010000525.1:0-312 GCF_029211245.1 Robertmurraya sp. DFI.2.37
GGAACGATAGATGCAATGATGGCTGATAAGAATACATCTATCTATGATTTGATTGGTATTGGTAACATCAGAAAAAAATATCCCCCTCAGACATCGACGGAGAAAACCGTCATGCAGACAGTGATAGGTGATATGATGAGTGCTTACCCGTCGGAAAGTTATGGAATAATCTTTGGATCTCACGGTTCGGGATGGTTGCCCACTATTACCGGCACCCGTTCTATAGGACAAGATGGCGGGCGGTATTCCAGTGACACAGCGTTGATACCGGAATTGGCGGAAGTGTTGCGTACGGTAAATCCTCAAAAGTTT
>NZ_JARGEJ010000526.1:0-312 GCF_029211245.1 Robertmurraya sp. DFI.2.37
GGGATATAATTCTGTTTCAAGGTCATGGTCATCTTGAAATGTTTGGATGAGTAGCGGGGGATGAAGCCCAAAAGAAGATCGGTTTCCCATTGCCCTCTTTTCCCATAATCCCAGCCTATGCCCCAGGATAACAGGCCCATTCCACCGGCGTACTGTAATTTGGTGTGGGTGGGGATCAAAGCTTCCCACGCACGCCTGTAACGGTGTACGCGCTTGTCGTATTTATGGTGCCGGTTTGGCATTTGGGTTACAATATCTTCCTCTTGGTTTTGAACGGAAGGAGAGGAGACAAGTATGCTGTCTTTGGATAAG
>NZ_JARGEJ010000527.1:0-312 GCF_029211245.1 Robertmurraya sp. DFI.2.37
ATCCGGTTATGATCCTCGATACGCCGTATCAAGTCACCGGCCAGTTTACTGTCAAAGAACCTCATGGGCAGCCGCATCAGCTTGGAGAGGAAATCCGAGATGAGCGACACGTTGACACGCGTACTGATGTGTAGCAGTATGCAACGCCGGATTACCTCGATAAGTGTGCGGCTGAATACCAACATGAGCTGGGCTGCCAGAATTAACTGGATAAAGTTCAAATTACGGTGTCCTATGCCTTGGTCTACAATGGTTTGTGTAAGAAAAGGAAAGACCAGTTGCAGCAAACTGCCTGCCAGCAGTCCGATAACG
>NZ_JARGEJ010000528.1:0-312 GCF_029211245.1 Robertmurraya sp. DFI.2.37
TTATAGCAACAGGCCAGATACTTTCCGTAGAAGGAATTATTATGGAAGAAATTTCAGGAACAGGAACTACAGAAAATTCTTCAGTTTCCAAACAAGCTGCGAGAAACCGCAAAGTAATAAAATACAGAAAGAGAACTTATCTTTTTCATCTTCCCAACCATAATTCCGGATTAAGTTTAGCCGTTTCCTTACGAAGTTGAAAATGCAAGACCGTATTACCCGAACTATCTGTATGGATAGTACCAAGAACGGTACGTGTATTGACTTTGCTGCCTTTAGAAACTGATACGGAAGAAAGGTTGCAATAGACAG
>NZ_JARGEJ010000529.1:0-312 GCF_029211245.1 Robertmurraya sp. DFI.2.37
GTCTAGTCTTACCTCCTTGATTAATTTAGAGGAACCTCATCTGCTATTTTGCCATTTAATAAATTCAACTATGGTTTGATATTCACGAATATCATTCTTTTCAATCCCCAATTCCTTAATCTCTTTCAGGAGAGCACTCCATTCTTGTTCTCTATATAAATGCGATTCTATATTTAAATCTGGTTCTATTAACATCATAAAATCCACAATTAAGACTTTGGCAATTCTCTGCAGCACTTCTACATAGGGGTTGTTATTAATATTGCGTTCAATATTGCTCAAGTATGACTTCGAAATATTCGACAACTCTGC
>NZ_JARGEJ010000053.1:0-29629 GCF_029211245.1 Robertmurraya sp. DFI.2.37
CAGAAATGGCCTAGTAGATGAGATTAAGAAGAGGTCAAAATACCTCAAAATAGGGAAAAACTTAAGAAAATCATTAAAAGGGGTTCGGAATGTGACCATTCCGAACCCCTTTTGTCGACAAACTGAGACAACACGTTCTCGTGTTGTCTTTTCGCTAAAGGTTTAAAATGGCCATAGACTATGTAATGTTACAAAACGATTTTAACTAGAAATACTTCGTTCAATTGCACTGTCCCAATCGGGAAAATAATGAAGAGCACTTCTCATAAGATTTGGGTTTGCTTTTTTAACAAACTTTTTGCTCATATTCGAGCCGCTTGAGTTTAAGCGTTTGATCTCTTCCAGTACTTCTGCAGAACTCATTGTAACTTCCATACTATGACCTCCTTTCTGCTATGATTATCTATATCTTCACCTAGTAAAAATTATTTATTCAAGTTTCTGTATTTTTAGTTAAAATTATTTCATAATGGAGAAAAAAGAGCTTGAGAGGAAATGTGAAAATGACGGAAAAATTATTTTATAAAAATGCATACATAAAAGAGTTTGTTGCGAAGGGGAGAGGGCAAAAACAAGATGAAAATGGTGATTGGTATGTTGTATTAGAAGCTACTGCTTTTTACCCGACTGGTGGAGGACAACCTTTTGATACAGGAACTCTTAACGGGAATAAGGTTTTTAAAGTAGAGGAAGTAGATGGTGAAGTACGCCATTATGTAGAAGAAAAATTAGCAAGTATAGAGAAAGTTAATGGGGAGATTGATTGGCAAAGAAGGTTTGATCATATGCAGCAGCATGCTGGACAGCATATTTTGACAGCCGCTTTTGAAGAATTATTTCAGATTCATACGGTGAGTTTTCATCTCGGTAAAGAAGTGTCAACAATTGACCTTGATCGTGGGCAAATATCAGAAGAACTTTTTCTAGAAGCAGAGAAGAGAGCCAACAGGATCGTCCTCGAAAATCGTCCGATCGAAGCAAAATGGGTATCTCAAACTGAAGCAGCACAATATAAGTTAAGAAAAGAATTGTCTGTAACAGAGAATATTCGGCTTGTAATCATTCCCGATTACGATTACAACGGATGTGGTGGAACACATCCATCGTCTACAGGAGAAGTTGGGATGATTAAGATTGTTGATTGGGAGAGACAGAGAAATAAAATCCGAGTCCATTTTATATGTGGAGATAGAATAATAACTCATTTTCAGCAGAAGCATTCTATTTTGAAAGAATTAAGCCAATTACTAAGCGCTTCTGAAAAACAATTGCCTAGCGCTACTGAAAAACTTCTTGATATAAACAAATCGCAGGCCAAAATGATCTCGGATTTACAAGAAAAATGTGTGCAGTTGGAAGCTGAGCAATTAATGAAGTCCATGAACGACTGGGCTGGAGAAAAAGTGATAGCACAAGTTTTTACAAATCGATCGGTTCAACAGCTTCAAAGACTTGCTCGCATAATGATTGAACATGGTCAAGGTGTTAATGTGTTTTTCATAACTGAGAATCTGGATAAAATCCAGTTCGTGTTTTCACGTGATAAGGAAGCGAACATAAATATGAGAACACTCGCCAATGAGATTCTCCCGCTTATTAACGGGAAAGGTGGTGGAACTGAATCGACAGTTCAAGGCGGCGGTGAACTGAAAATGAGTGGGGGAGAAATCTTGAGCAGGTTACAAAATCTGCTCATACGCACTAATGTTTGAAATCTTTTATTGGGATCCACTTCTCTACTCGAAACAGAAGTAGAGAAGTGGATCGAATCATCTTAAAAATGGCTAGCTCTCAAAAAACTTAATTTCATCAATGTTTTTTAATAAAATCTTTCCGTTTGAACCATCAGTATCAGCGATCCAAAGATTGCGATTATGATCGTTAATAGAGGTACCGCGATACCAGATTAACTTATCAATCGCTTTTAAATAATGAGGATCATAGTCTCCGAGCCCGTTTGCAGGTTCCGTTATTTTAACTTGCTTTTCATTATTGAGCGTGACTGAATATAGAGAAGGCAATGGATGCTCGGAGAATTCATCGGACCAGTCTTTTGCTTCTACTCGAGAGGTTATTAATAATTGGTCATCCACCCATGTAAAATTAAGTTCAGCAAAATTTGCTGGTGTTAGCGATGAAACAGCAAACTCTTTTAACAGTAAGTCCTTTCCTCTAAATCCAAAAACAATCCTTCCACCGCCAATATATGCCAATATATCTTTTGCAGGTGCCCATTTTGGGGAGCCTACTTCATAAACCACTTCATTTACAATTTCAAATGACTTACCATCGCTCGATAATCCACAAAGCATATTACTGTCCATTGCTAAAGAAGCTGTTGGTGAAATGATGAGCGAAAGCCATTTCCCACTCGGTGAGAAGCTAAGAAAGTCAACTCTATTTGACATAACATATTTATTATCAATTTTTAATTTTTGTGGTACGACAAAAAATTCTTTTACATTACCAAAAACATTAGCCTCTGATAAATGATTTGGTAACTGCTTTTTATAAAGAATGGGACATGTCCAGCCGTCTGGTTTTAAGTAAGCAGGGGAAGCAAGAAGAAAACCCTGTCCAGTAGGAAGCCATTGAAAGCTTGAAACCCCTAATGCAAGATTGTGAAACTCCGTTAAATTTGAAATATTTAAAATTTGATTATGTATGAATGCTACCCAATTGTTGTGAGGTGCCCATTGTGGCGCGTAACCGTTATGAAATATTTTCTTTTTCTCTTCAGTTTCTATATTGTACACCCATATTTCATGGTGTATTTTCTCATTTTTATTTTCAGTATTCGCTTCTTTTTGATAAAGAATCCACTTTCCATCATGGGACCATTGCGGCTGATAAATTTTTCCTGAATGTGTAATTTGCTTTTCCTGCTGATTCACTAAGATCCACAGATTTCCATCCCTAATAAAGGCTGCTTTCATATCCTTTAGATGGGCTGCATTTGCCAAATTCGTTAATGATAGAGCAAGGATAAAAACAGTAATAAAGGACATTTTTTTCATCGTACACCTCACAAGTTTGTGTCCTTATTAATTTCCGATATTTACTGAAATATTATTCTGATTTAAAGTAACTACTACACAAATAGGGAGAATTACGGTATACTGTGTGAGACAATTTATAACGGAAACCACAAGGGGAGCTTATAGCTGAGAGTGAACGTTAGTTCTGACCCTTTGAACCTGTTAGTTAATGCTAGCGCAGGGATGTGGAAGATTATTTAGATATGATCTTATCATGTTCTCCCTTGTGTTTTCGTTTAGAAAAAAGGGGGATTTTTTATGAAAAAATTAAGTTTATTGGCTTTAATTGAGGCGTCTTTTTTTGCTGCATTTGCCTTAATTTTAGACTTGCTTCCATCTATTGACCTCGGTCCGTGGATATCAATTTCTTTCGCAATGGTACCTATTTTTATTTTAGCTTTTCGCTGGGGCTTTAAAGTAAGTTTTCTTGCGGGATTTATTTGGGGACTATTACAGTTTGCAGTCGGTGATGCTTATTTCTTAACGCCTATTCAATTTTTAATTGAGTATTTTGTGGCCTTTGCTTTTATAGGTTTCGCTGGCTTTTTCATTAAACCAATCCAAGCTGAATTCCAAAAAGGGGATAAAAAGAAGGCTCTTAGCTGGGTTATGATCGCCATTTTTGTAGGAAGTATTGCCCGGTATTTTTGGCATTTCTTAGCGGGTATTATCTTTTGGGGGAGCTATGCACCAGAAAATATGTCTCCGGTTATATACTCGCTCGTCGTTAATGGAGGTGCGATGTTAGGTTCAGCCATTTTGTGTGCGGTAGTTTTACTTGCGTTATTAAGTAATGCCCCTAGACTTATCAAAGTTCGTGCCAATTAGTTGATTGACAGAATGATTGAACTGTTTTATAGTAGTCCTATAAATTTAATATGATTAATTTCGAACTTATCCAGAGAGGTGGAGGGATTTGGCCCTAAGAAACCTCGGCAACAGACTCATTTCAAGAGAACTGTGCCAATTCCAACAAGCATTGAGCTTGAAAGATAAGATGAGCGCTTAAAGGTAAAAACCTCTTCTTACTTGATTGGATCATGATAAGAAGAGGTTTTTTTTCGCTCGCAAGGAGGAATGTATAATGAATGAAAGAGATCTGCTCATTGAAAGGTTGATTGAATTTGGAATCTATAAGATCAATGATAAGCAGCTATTTGAATTACCTATTGTTGATTTGGAACAGGAATTGAAAAAAATGATGCAAAATAAAGGAAATGATAATTAAGTTACTTGGAGTTATTTAAGTAATTTTTCGTGGTTTATAATTAATATCTTCCGATGAGTACACAAACACAATCACCATACCGCCAACAACTTTCGCCCGAATCAAAATAGGTTGATTATATTCGTTTTTAAAGGAAAAATCTGGGCCATACCAACTAACCGTAGCATCTCTACCTGGTGGAACATAGGGTACATGCTTACTATGTGAGTAACGTTCGATCATCGTAACGCCAGAACGATCAACAGCATTAAAGAGAGTGGAGGAGACTTGACAAATTCCTCCACCTATCCCTTCAATTAATTCGCCCTTAACAATTTCAGGGGCTTTCATATAGCCTTTTTTAACTGTTCGTTTTCCGACCACTTTATTGAATGAGAAGACTTCTCCAGGAAAGACGACTTGATTATTTATTGCTGCAACTGCTAATTCGATATTTTTTGAACGAGCCTTATTTCTTGAATTAAAGTATGTTATGTATTGTCCTAACCGTTTAGTGCGTATAATCGAAAGAAGCTCACTATCAACTTTCGGGTAAACCATCATTTTTGGCACTTCCAATGTGGTTAACCGGTTATGAAAATAATATTGAAAAAAAGCCTCCGTAAATGCATGACGATTTAATTTGTAGCCCACTTTTTCTGGAATGATATGCCCAGAGTCGTTAAGTGTTGCGTTTTTTGCTTTCTTTTCAACTTGTTGTTCTATTTGTTTAAGCAATTGCTCATATTTTACCGGATCAACGAGTTCGAGACCCGGTACTGGCAACATGACTTCTTGACGTTTCACTATTGCGATCGTATCATTATTTTCTGTAATGCTTAGTGGTATTCCACTTTGAGGATGGATCAGTAAGAGTAGACTGAGAATCCACGAAACGTGCATGTTGTTCCTCCTAAAATGCTTTTATTCACATTTTTCGTCATGACATTTTGGCAGTATTCGTAAAAAGCTTTCCTTGACTCAGTCTATTTTTTTTATTTTGCGGAGAAATTATTCTTGATTTTCACGAGCTTTTCAATAGCATTCTTCTTTAAAGTCCGAAATAATGGGAAGAAGACGAAAAGAAAAGGTGTCCGAATGAATGCTCATGATTTTACTAAAGGCAATATTTATAAGCAGCTTTTTTGGTTTTCTACTCCGATTATCTTTACAAACCTTTTGCAAGTGTCGTATCAATTTATTGACAGTCTGTGGGTAGGGAATTTATTAGGAGCCAATGCACTTGGGGCAATAACAGTTGCCAGTACAGTTATTTTTACTGTTCTTTCATTCATTATTGGAATAAATAATGCAACATTGACTATTCTGTCCCAGCAAAAAGGTATGGAAAATACGACAGGATTAAAAAACTTCTTAAATGCTTTTGTTGTTCTCTTAACAACATTGGCTCTTTTATTGGGGTGTGTTGGTTATCTTTTATCTGAGCGGATTTTAAACTTGTTGCAAACACCGGGTGAGATGGTTGCTGAAGGAACAATCTATTTGCAACTCAATTTTATCGGAATCTTGTTCCTTCTTGGTTATAACTTTATTGCGACAGTACTTCGAGCATTAGGAGATAGTAAAACACCGTTAAAATTTGTTTTGCTAGCGGTTATATTAAATGCGATCTTAGATCCCATTTTAATTTCTGGTTTTGGATTCGGTATTCACGGTGCGGCGATTGCTACGATAATGGCGCAAGGAATTGCCTTTCTATACGGAATGATTGTAGTTCTACGCAAAAAAACGGCACCGTTCTCACTTCCATCTGTCCCGAAAAAAAATGAAGTTCTGGTTATTTTGAAACTAGGCATTCCATCTGGACTGCAGATGATGGTAATTTCTGCAGGAGTGATGGCGATTATGAGTGTCGTTAATTCGTTTGGAAAGGAAGTTGTGGCAGGCTTTGGTGCCGCTCAACGGATTGACAGTATAATTATGCTACCTGCTAGCGCACTTGGTACAGCAGTTAATAGTATGGCCGGACAGAATATTGGTGCTAATCAATGGGAACGAGTAAAGAAAATAGCCAAATATGCGGTCATTTATAATTTTGCAATCATGCTTGTTATAGCAACCTTAGTCGTTTTTTTCGCTCGTCTTGGAGTAAGTTTGTTTTTAAATGAAAAAAATGCCATACAATTTGGAACTGATTATTTACAAATGATCGCCTTTCTTTATCCATTTCTCGGCATTAATTTTGTTTTAAATGGGATTGTGCGGGCAGCTGGTGCAATGTTTCAAGTGCTTGTACTCAATGTCATTTCGTTCTGGGTTCTGCGCTATCCACTAACTTATGTTTTCTCTTATTTTTTTGGGGAAAAGGGCATTGCCCTTGGTATGGGGGCAAGCTTTTTCATTAGCAGCATCATTGCCTTTTTATATTATCGTTTTGGAAAGTGGAAGATGAAGGAAATTTTTAGAAGTCAAGAAAAATAACGTTTGAATGGATACAAGTACAAAAAAGGCTGTGTTAACTAATTGGCCAGTTGTGATTCAAATCGTGTACATGAGAAAATCTCCTTTTTATGGTTTAGTTGGTTATACTGACTTAATTAAACCAAAAATAGGTGATTTTCTTCTTTTTATATCTGTATTTTGTTGAATGGCATGGAAGGGGGGGACTCCTGTGGGAAAAGGGAAGCTTTTGGAATAACCTCTTTTTTGCCACATGATAAAAAAAGTTTGACAAATTTGTGAACTTTTCGTTAAATAATGGTAAAGGGGATGAAGTGGATGACTGAAAAACAGCTTAAGAACTTACTTTTTTTTAAAAAATTGACGAGTATTGGATTATTTTTAGGCTTTCTCGTATTTTTATCAAGCTTCTTTGTAAGCGGTCCCAGCGCTCCTTATCAATTATCAATCGGAATTAGTATCATGGTTTCGTCAATGCTTTTATTTGGATTCGGGATGTTTTTACCGTTGATGGAAGAGGTAAGTGGAGAAGAGATAAATGAGTAAAATCGAACTGATAGCTTATAAACTTTACGATTTAGGGAAGGAAAATTGATATATATATATATATATGAGAAAAAGAGCGTACTAGATCGTAGACGATTTGGTGCGCATTTTTATTGTAGGAGTAATGGAATGAAAATAAAATGGTTAGATGTATTTGGAATATTGTTTCAGGTTTATTTGTGTTTTTCATTTCTGTTTGGATGAGTGGTCCAGGTATAGGAGAAACTGACATACCAAGAGTAATATCCTCTTAACTATACTTTGGACTAGAAAGGAAAATATAAAAAACGTACAGTTAGTAAAAACTGTACGTTTCTTTAGTAATAAGACTGAACCATCCTCTTTACACGACGTTGATCATGACAGAACATTTTTCGCAGTAACAAAGGAGGAATAATCTATTTATTACTAGTTACAATAGTCTATTAATGAGTAGCATGCCCAGCAGACATGACCCAAATGGAGCCAACGACGATGACAACAGTCATGAATACTCCATAAATAATGTTAATGACATTCGTTTTTCCGTCTTCTCCTTCGCGCAAGTGCATGAACATGAAAAGTTGAATCCCGGCTTGGAGAACCGCTAATGTCCCGATAATCCACATAATCACTTTAAAGGAAAGATTTGTTTTTAAAGCGATAAATGCAGCTCCAAAGGTAAGGATTAAGGAAAAAATGAAACCTAGTACATGGCTGATTGGAAAGCGATTTGTATGTTTCTCCATTTAACCCACCATCCCTTTTAAATACACGAAAGTAAAGATGAAAATCCATACAACATCAAGGAAATGCCAATATAGTCCAATAATAAATGTTTTTCGGGCAGTTGTTGGTGTTAAGCCTCTGCGCACTAATTGAATGATAACCATGATTGCCCAAATAATTCCAAATGTTACGTGAGCACCATGTGTACCAAGTAAAACAAATAAACTGGAGAGAAAAGCGCTTGTTTGCATTGTTGCTCCTAGATGTACATAATGAATAAATTCATTAATTTCCATAAATAAAAATCCAGATCCGAGGAGAAGGGTAATAACAAGCCAGAAAATAAGACCTTTTAATTGCTGACGACGCATCTCAAAAATGGCTATCCCCATCGTAAAACTACTGGTTAAAAGGAGAACAGTCTGGATAAGAACATCTTTAATCATAATGATATCCTGATGAGTAGGTCCACCAGCATAACGCTGGTAGAGGACCCCATAAACACCAAAGAGGGTTGCAAATAAAACGATTTCTGCTCCAAGGAAAATCCAGAAGCCGAGTATATTTAAACGGTTTTGCTCAGTTTGATATTCTAATGGTAAGGAATGATCGATCTTACTTGACATAGTTATGCACCTCTCCTTCCACATTTCTCCACTTGCTTTCCGTTTCTTTAATTTCATCAACTGGAATATGATAGCCTTCATCATAATCGAAGGAGCGGTAGATCAAGCCAGCGATAATTCCAATTGCAGCGATCGCAGCAGCAATATGCCACTCAAATACAAGGAAGAATCCTGCAACTCCGAAGACCACTCCCATAAAGAACGGAAGACCGGAGTTTGACGGCATGTGAATTTCCTCAATATCACTATCTTTTATGGTTAAACCTTCATTATTTTTCTTCATTTTCCAAAATGGATCTAGCCCATCTACTTCAGGCAGCTTCGCAAAGTTATATGGTTGAACAGGGGAAGCTGTTGCCCATTCAAGCGTACGAGCATTCCAAGGATCTCCTGTAATATTGCGGTCCGCATGGCGAATGCTCCAATAAATATTGTAACAGAAGGCAAAAAAACCTAACGCTAATATGACAGAACCTATAGCTGAAACAAGGAATAATGGTGCAAAACCAGATTCTACTGAGTAGGTATAAGAACGACGAACTGCACCATCAAGCCCAAGGAAGAACATTGGCATAAATGTTGCGTTAAAGCCGATCACAAACAACCAGAAATGCCATCTTCCGATTTTCTCGTTTAGTGTGAAACCAAACATTTTTGGCCACCAATAATAGAGAGCAGCAAACACGGCAAAAACGACACCAGGAATAATTGTGTAATGGAAGTGGGCAACAAGGAACAGCGTATTATGATATTGATAGTCTGCTGCACCCATTCCAAGCATGACCCCGGTTACGCCACCGATAATAAAACAAGGGACAAATGCTAGCGACCAAAGCATTGCATTGGTCATTTTAATTCGGCCTTTGCGCATCGTAAAGAGCCAGTTAAAGATTTTTATCCCCGTTGGGACGGCTATTGCCATCGTTGTAATGGAGAAAATGGAGTTTACTGCTGGTCCTGATCCCATTGTATAGAAATGGTGAACCCAAACTACCATACTTAAAAATGCAATGATTAAGATTGATAGAACCATTGATTTATAGCCAAATAATGTTTTGCGAGAGAATGTTGAAATAATCTCTGAATAGATACCGAAAGCAGGGAGTACTAAAATATACACTTCTGGATGTCCCCATAGCCAGAAGAGGTTTGCCCAAAGCATATCAAGGCCGCCGCCAGATAGTGTAAAGAAGTGGGCACCGTAAAGGCGATCAAAGGTCATTAATGCTAAAGCAACCGTGAAAATAGGGAAGGCAGCAATAATGATGACAGACGCAATGAAAGAAGTCCAAGTAAACATTGGCATCTTCATTAAAGTCATGCCCTTCGTTCGCATTTTTAAAATCGTTACGACAAAGTTAATTCCAGATAGCAATGTTCCGATTCCGGCAATTTGCAAGGCAACGGCATAATAGTTGTTGCCGATCCCTGGCGAAAATTCTTTTCCTGCAAGCGGGAAGTATGAAGTCCAACCGGCATCAGGAGAGCCACCGATAACAAAAGAGATGTTAAATAGCATTGCACCACCGAAAAATAGCCAAAAGCTCAATGCGTTTAATTGGGGGAAAGCAACATCTCGAGCCCCAATTTGCAGTGGAACAACAACATTCATAATACCGATTAGCATTGGCATCGCCATAAAGAGAATCATGATGACACCATGGGTCGTGAAGATTTCATTGTAATGTTGAGCATCTAAGAATTCCATTTCTGGTCTTGACGTTTGAGCCTTCATTAAAAGGCCGTCCATTCCGCCACGGAAAAACATTAAGACACCAGAGATAATATACATAATCCCAATACGTTTATGATCAACAGTTGTAATCCATTCAGACCAGAGCCATTTCCATTTCTTTAAATAGGTGACTCCAGCTACGATTCCGACCATTGTTAAAACAATCGCGATTTGTGAACCTAAAATTAATGGATCACCTGTAATAAAAAATTCATTCCATTTAATGCCCACTGTGGTCACCTCCGTGTTCTGTGTCTTCATGATGATCGTGCTTTTCTATGTCATCATTCGTTTTATTTCTGTAATTATCCTCTTCTTCAAATATTTTCCCCTGGTAGCCATGCCCACGATAAAGTTCAGGGTGTGTATACGTTTTTGAATTGTGATCAGCATGATTGACCCAGTCGAGATGTGTGTTTGAAAAAGTTAATCTACCTAAGTGTGTCGGTTTTAATAGCTCCTCATATTCTTCTTCAGTTAATTTTGGAGCAGTTTCTTTTACTTCCTGAACCCATTTGTCATACTCAGCACGAGTTTGTGCTAATACTTCAAACTTCATATCCGCGTAGCCGCGGCCATTGAAATTGGTATTCTGCCCTTCGTAAGAACCAGGATGATCAGCAATTAAATACATTTCAGTTTCCATTTTTCCCATTGTGTATTTTTGACCACCTAAAGCAGGCACCCAAAAGGACTGCATCGTACTAGCTGATGTTAATTTAAAAAGAATAGGTGTGTCTGCAGGAATATTAACATAGTTTACCGTTTCAATTCCTTCCTCTGGATAGCTAAAAATCCACTTCCAGTCAGCAGAAGTTACATGTATGGTAATTGGCTCCTTATCTTCATAGCCTTGCGGTACCTCTTCTAATGCATAGAGTGTCTTAACAGTAGGAATGGTTAAGGCAACAACGATAAGAATTGGAATCGCTGTCCAGATAATTTCCAATATAGTACTTCCATGTTCATCAGGTGGCTCATAGTCTAAATTGTCTTTTCTTTCACGATATTTCCAGACGATATAACCAAATAATCCAAAAACAACAACGACTACAAGGAGCATCCAAATTAAAGACCAGTTGATTAAATCTGTAATGCTTCGTGCCACTGGGCCTTGTGGGTCGAAGACAACTAATTTCGACTCACAACCACTAAGGAATAGCAGGGGTGCAGTTGTCAAAAAGGCAAACAATCCTTTTTTCATTCAATGTCAACTCCTTATTCAGTAAAGTTTCTTTTCCCGAAAGTGTTTGATAAAAACCATAAAAGATTCGAAAAATTGTCACAAAATGTTCATAAATTCACAAACTTATTCAAAAATAAAGATGTCTATGGTCATGATGCAGACAAATCGTTTCCACTAACTTCGACTTATCTATGTAAAATGCTATGAATTTCTTAAGATAAGACTTTGTTATATGTCAGTATTGATTTTTGTATCAACAATATTGTTTAACAAAGCTTAAGAAAGTGAAACGAAGTTTTTGATCATCTATTCACATTTGTCTAAATAGTTTTACACAATCAAGAAAGAAGGTTCTTTTAATACATTAACACTGTGTATATGATGATAACATAATTATTTGATGATAATTGTTACAAAAAAAGTAAGGAATAATTATCCATTTTAATGTCTGGTTTTTCTTCGATTTATTTATAGTAGAACAACGATAAATGGAGAACAATCTTACAAATCTGTTCCCTGGAAGTGTGTAAGCTGCCCTTTATTTACTCAATCTATTTAGAGTGAGAGTAAAAGGAGCGATATATTTGTGAAAATTTGAAGAAGAGGTAGTTCATCGATCTGATATAAATGAAGTAAAAGAAAAATCGCACGAAGTAAATAGTTTTTTTAAAAAGTTTTGTTACTAATAACCAAAAGAATTCGGGTGAAAAGTTAGAAAATTATCTCAATCGATACATTACAAAAAGAAAAATATCAACTACTAGCAAGATGGACAACAGAAAATATTGAAGCTTCTTCTCTAACTTTAAATTTCCATTTAGAATAAAATTTTGCAAAATAAAGTTCCCGAATATAAGCAGTTAGCTAAAATATACAGCCAAAGAAGTTGAACAAAATAAAACCCTCAAAGTCGTGGGTAATATCCTTTATACGAATCATGTTCTGATTGGATAATGGTACAAGCAAAAAATCGTCCTTCATCATATATAATCAAGAGAGGTGATGATTATGGTCAAAATTTATTTAGATCCAGGCCATGGAGGATCTGACCCAGGAGCACAAGGAAATGGGTTACAAGAAAAAAACCTAACATTAGATATTGCTGTGAGGATACGGGATATTTTAGTAAATGAGTATGAAAATGTTGAAGTGAGAATGAGTCGAACTGGTGATACGACAGTTAGTCTTGCTCAGAGAACAAATGATGCAAATTCATGGGGAGCAGATTATTTTTTATCGATCCACATTAATGCTGGCGGCGGTACAGGTTTTGAGAGTTTTCGTCATACTAGTGCTCCGGCACAAACAGCAAGATACCAAAGCATTATTCACCCAGAGATTGCATTAGAGAGTTTATTTCGAGATCGCGGGATGAAAACAGCTAATTTTCATGTGCTTCGAGAAACAAGAATGCCAGCTCTACTAACGGAGAATGGCTTTATCGATCATGCAACCGATGCATCGAGATTACAGAATGCTAGTGTTCGAGCCAGCATTGCTCGAGGGCATGTCATTGGGCTTGAAAAAGCTTTTCAATTGCGAAAAAAAACGAATTCAAATCCAGGAACGATTTATCGTGTTCAGATCGGCGCTTTTGAAAATAGGGAAAACGCGATCCAACTTGCGAGACGTGCTGCTACGAGCGGATTTACAACTCACATCTTTCAGGAGGATGGGCTTTATAAAGTGCAAATTGGTGCATTTTCAATGAGAGAAAATGCCGAACAGCTAGCTCAAGAGGCCAAAAACAAAGGTTTTGATGTGATTATTGTACAGCGAAATTCATAAAAATAAGCACCCAGCGGGTAGAGCAGACTGGAGACAAACTTGATGAAATCAAGTCTGCCTTCAGTCTTTTTTTTAGAATCTTCATTAAGAGTTATGTAGAGATGATAGAAAGATGATGACGAGAGATCCGATTACGGAAAGAGACTCATTTGAAATAATTATAATAGACTAGTTGGTACCTCAAGCTCATTTGGTGTTTGAATCTATAATGGAAATAAATTGAATCCGATGAAATGTGTAGATGGACAAGTGAGACCTAGCAGGATCGACTGCGAGGTGTACTCGGACAAAAGAGAGAAACGAGAAAGACTCCAGTCTGAATAAGCTTCTATTTCGACTGACTGGAACGATAAGGTCTGCAAGAATTCAACCAGCTTAATAGCACCAATATAAATCAAACTGACGGGATCAACGTCTTTTACCTTCTCACAGAACAGAGGACAGCCGTTCTAAAAATTCTGTAAAAAAAGACTGCTGAAAAACTATTTCAGCGACCTCGCGCCTGCTCTGAGACGCGCTTTGGACAGCAAGCGCCTGAAGCGGAAATCAACGGATATTAACCTCTCGATGCCTTTGTCGATAAAATGAGAGCACCCATGCGGGTGCTTATTTTGCAAAGACATGATTTCCGATTTTGATTGTTGTTGCTTTTGAACGTAACCATGTGTTTGTTGTTTTGGCAGGATTATAGAAGTAAAGGGAACCACTGCCTTGACCACGGAAGGCAAGAGCTTCATTAACTGCTTTCATCGAATCAGCACTTGCAGCCTTGTTGATCTGACCATTGCTTACTGGTGTGAATTGACTGGATTGATAAACAACCCCATTTACTGTATTGGGGAAAAGGCTACTATCGACACGATTTAAAACGACCGTCGCTACGGCTACCTTTCCTGCGTAAGGTTCGCCTTTCGCCTCTGCTTCGACAAGCCTCGCTAATAAATCTTTTTCTGAACTTGTCACTGAGGATGCAGGAATGGCTAATTTTTGTCCAATCGATAAAGTGCTATTTTTCGCATTATTGACTGACATTAATGTTTTTACTGGTACCCCATATTGAATTCCGATTTTCCAATAAGTATCACCTTTGTTAACCGTGTGTGTCGCTGCTAGGCTGCTTCCTACTCCAGCAAAGATAATGGTTAAAAATACGACAAGAGAAATGAATTTTTTCATTCTACGAACCTCCTTCAACATTCTTATATACAGTATCATGATAGATTGAGAGGAACATCCTCTACTATTTTCCAGCGTCTTTAAACCGTTGCTATCAGTGGGGCAAGTTTCATAAGTGTAAAGTTTGTCATCGATTTGAAATAGTTGGTTTTAGTTAGAAAATGAAAAATCATAAATATTCAACGAATACCGTATACATAATGTAGGTTGAATTTTGGAGGCTGTCAGAGGGGTGGTACAGTGGATAACGAAATCATTCAATATTTTGTTGTGAATCATGATTTGAAGATGGAAGCAGGGAAGGTGGCAGCCCAAGTAGCCCACGCTGCAACCATTTCCACGATTAATATGGTCAGTGCAAACAACTGTCAATTTCCTGATTACTTCGATTATTTTGTTGAATGGTATCAATCGGGGATGAGCAAGGTTGTGTTAAAAGGAACGGAAGAAGAACTTTTTAAGCTTAAGGAAAATGGTTTTTATACAATAAGGGACAAAAGCTATCAAGAAGAGCCGACTGGGGCACTTACTGTGGTGTCACTTCCTCCGATGCCGAGAATCATTGGACAAAGATTTATAGGGGAGTTCTCCCTCTACTGAGAAATCAATGTGCGGTTTACTCTCAATGGGCCTCATGTAAATAAGGAGGTTTAGGCGAATGGGAACTTTCTGTAACCGCTTTTCCTTTTATTTAACTTTTTACAGTCTTGGCTTTATTTTGCTTGCGTCTTCAAATTCGTTAAAAGAACGGATACTTAGATGGATAGGTATCCATCCTTTACAATTGTTGTTTTATTTTACGTTAATTGTGCTCATCATTGGAATCATTGGATTTACAGGTGTTAATAATTGGAGCAGTGCATTTCGCAGCATCTTTACGGTTGGTTTTTCGCTTGTTCTGACAGCTTTTCTTGCCTACATCATTTTTGTTGGACAGTTACTTCAATAAAAATTAGAAGCAAAAGTTGTTAAAACACAATCTATTTTTCTATCGGTAGCAAGGTAGTGTACCGCGAGAGCATTTAAAGTAAGGGCTTCTGAAGGATAAGTTTCCTCTAATAAATGCTTATAAACACGCTTTTCTATGAGGTTAAAAAGTTTCAGCTTGAACATGGGTTACTTGAGTGTGGGAGTCAATTCCCTCTAAATGAAGTAGCATAAAAAAGCAAGGAAAGAAAAATGAAAGTTTTTCTTCCTTGTTTTTTTTATGGTTGTTTAATCCATGGTCTGCTTTTCACATTTATCGACTTTAGTATAGAGAGCTACTATTTTCATTGACCATCAACGGGAACGAACACATTAGATTACTCGCAAATATCATCAGGCAACAAGGTGAGTCTAGCAGCTTGAAAAAGACAAAGGATGCTTTCAATACGATTATCTTCAATTGAGTTTGTGCAATGCTTAACAAAATTGACACAATATCGTCAACCTCTCAGAAATCTTATTGTATCAACGTTTTTGGCAGCTTAATTTTTAATGATTTCAACTGAAACCGACGACTAAGGGAATTTTCTCCCCTCAGTAGGGAGATCTCCCGATACGAGAAAAATAGAACTGATTTTACAATAAAGTTAAGCAATTGGAACAAGGAGGATCAATATGGAAGCAAAAATGGTTTCAAATCAAAAAGCGGAGCACCCAGTAAATAGCGCATTTGCCTCAAAGTTTGCGAAATCAATGTTTTTGACTGTATTAGTGCTCATCATTTTAACATTTATTGGCACGAGAATGTTTACACATGTCGATTTAAATTTATATGGCTATATGGTTGGAACGATCGTATTTCTTGGAGGGTTCTTTTACCGCTTTATTGCTTGGGGAGAAAGACCACCAACGAAGATTATCATCAAAAAAGGAATAAAGCTCTTATTTAGAAAATCCACACCGAAGACTTCGGTTGAGCAGTTAGCGACCTATCGATTTATCTGGAATCGCGGGATATACCGTTGGACACAACACTTTTTAATAGGTTGGGGTTGCCTTCTTTCTTGTTTAGTAACATTCCCGCTTGTTTTTGGGTGGATGTACTTTACGATGCCGGAAAATGGTTATTACACGATTGTTTTAATGGGGATGGACATTATGACTGTAAAGGCAGATGGATTGATAGCCAATCTTTCCTACAATGCGTTAAATATTTCTGCATTCATGGTCATTGCAGGTGTCTGCATGGCTTTATATAGACGAATTAAAAATATGCAGGCTCGTGCAGAGCAAAAATTCATTTATGATTTTTTACCACTGTATTTATTACTTTTTATCAGTATTACAGGCTTGCTTCTTACGGTGAGCAACGTATTTCTCCACGGTTGGGGACATTACGCAATGAGCTTGGTGCATCAATATTCCGTGGTTGTCACAATGATTTACTTGCCTTTTGGAAAATTAGCGCACATTCCGTTCCGACCATTGAGTGTATTTGCCCGAAATTATCGTGAACACTACGGGGAACAATCAATGAAGGCTTGTAAGGTTTGTGGAGATGAATTCGTTTCCTCTGAGCAATCAAAGGATGTTGTTCAAGTACTTGGTGTTAATGAAATTGAATTTAAAAAAGAAGATTTCCATTTAGCAGAACTTTGCTTACCGTGTCGAAGAAAATATCGAATTGCCCAATTTTCTGGGTTCCCTACACATGAAGTAAAAGTTAAGGAGGCTAACCAGAATGCAAAGGGATAAGTTTTTTAAAGAAGTTGATAATTTGCATCATCCGAACGAAACGTTAGTAAGAACTCATTGCAGTTACTGTGGAATGCAATGTGGGATGAATTTAAGAGTAAATACGAAGACAAATAAAATTATTGGGGTGGAACCTCGTTATGACTGGCCGGTAACAGTCGGAAAAATGTGTCCGAAAGGAGTTACGGCCTATCAACAAACGAATCATGATGATAGACTCCTAAAACCACTAATTCGTGATGATAAATCGCTCAAAGGAACAAAATTAGGCTTCCGTGAGGCATCTTGGGAAGAAGCATATGAACATATCGTAAAAAACTTTCAAAAGCTCCAAAAGGATTATGGAAAAGATAGTTTATCAGTTTTCAGTGGAGTGTCAATGACGAATGAGAAATGTTATTTAACAGGAAAGTTTGCAAGAGTAGCCCTAGGAACACGCTACATTGATTATAATGGTCGTTTTTGTATGTCAAGTGCTGCTGGTGGATTCCTACGCTCTTTCGGAGTAGATAGAGGGTCGACATTACCGTGGACAGATATTCATGAGACAGATTGCTTATTTATTGCAGGAAGTAATACTGCAGAGTGTCATCCTACTTCTATGTTCCGAATCTGGAATGTCCAAGAAAGAGGCGGTTACTTAATCGTTGCCGACCCTCGTGAAACCCCGATTGCAAGAAGAGCAGATGTCCATTTAGATTTAAGACCTGGTACAGACCTAGCACTTGCAAACGGAATTCTTAACTTATTAATCGAAAATGGTTTTGCTGATGAAGAGTTTGTTCAGAATCACACAAACGGATTTGAAGAAACGAAGGAATTAGTGAAGCAATTTACACCGGAGTATACGAGTGAAATTACCGGTGTTGCTCCTGAAAAAATCATTCGTGCTGCAGAGCTCTATGGAAAAGCACCAAACGCGGTTGTCATGTTTGCCCGTGGTATCGAACAGCAGCATAAAGGTGTCGACAATGTTTCAGCGTATACAAATATGGCACTAGTAACAGGAAAAATTGGGCGAGCAAAATCTGGTGTCGCTACTTTTACTGGTCAAGGAAATGGTCAAGGTGGTCGCGAACACGGTCAGAAATCAGATTTATTACCAGGTTATAGAAAAATTACCAACCCTGATCATGTCAAAGAAGTATGTCAATTTTGGGGAATTACACCAGAAGAAATGCCTAAGCCAGGTGTATCCGCATATGAAATGTTCGAATTAATGGATCAAAAAGTAATCCGTGGACTATATCTTCTATGTTCCAACCCAGCTGTTTCTGCGCCAAATTTAAATTTTGTTCGTAATGCAATGAAAAATTTAGATTTCATGGTGTGTTCAGATTTTTATTTATCAGAATCAGCGGAATTTGCAGATGTCATTTTGCCAACTGTAACATGGTCCGAGGATGAAGGAACTGTTACGAATTTAGAAGGTCGTATTATTAAAATTAACAAAGCTCAGGAGCCTCTTGGCGAATCGAAGCCAGACTGGCAAATTCAAGTCGAACTAGCTGAACGGTTAGGAAAAGGAAAATACTTTTCTCATTTAAAAACAGCCCGTGATGTAGCAGATGAATTTAGAGGTGCGACAAAAGGTGGCTACGCTGATTATTCTGGTGCTACTTGGGAAAAAATCGAAAAGCAAGATGGTGTTTTCTGGCCTTGTAAGAGTGAAGAACATAAAGGAACACCTCATATGTTCCTAGATAAGAAATTCTATCACCCTGATGGGAAAGCAAAAATTTGTGCGCTGCCATACAGACCACCAGCTGAAGAGCCATGTGAACAATATCCACTCCGATTAACAACGGGACGGGTTGTGTATCACTACCTGTCAGGGAATCAAACAAGGAGAATTCAATTTTTACGAGATATGTGTCCTGAACCATACGTAGAAGTACATCCGGAGACAGCGAAAAAGTACAATATTGAGCACGAAGAACGGGTGCGTCTGTTTACACGCAGAGGGGAAGCGACATACAAGGTTAAGATAACGGAAGCAATTCGGAGTGATACAGTCTTTGTTCCTTATCACTTCGGTCATGAAGAATCTATTAATCTATTAACCAATCCAGCTCTTGATCCTATGTCAAGAATGCCTGAATTTAAGGCTTGTGCAGCACAAATCGAAAAACAATCAGTAAAGAAGGTGTAATAAATGAAGAAGAGGCTCTATTTAGAACTAGAAAATTGTATTGGCTGTCGCTCTTGTTTAGCTGCATGCACACAGTGCGGAGGTCATGAAGAGAGAAATAGAAACTATGTATATGACGTCAATCCACTCGTAAATCGGCAAACGATGCCTCTCATGTGCCTTCATTGCGTGAATCCAGCTTGCGCGAGAAGTTGTCCAGCACAAGCCATTCAAATCCATGAAACAGGCGCTGTTTTATCGGCGTTAGTGGAAAAGTGTATTGGTTGTCAAAACTGTACGATTGCATGCCCATACGGAATACCAAAATTTGATACAGAACAAAATTTAATGTATAAATGTGACCTTTGTATTGACAGAACGAAGGATGGGATTCCCCCAATGTGTGCAAGTGTATGTCCATCTAACACTTTACAATGGCTGACAGATGAAGAGATTGAAGCGAAGCAGAAGCAATTTAACCTCGACAATGGCAAATGGGTTACAAGTTTACCATATTTAGAGAGCGAAACAAATGTACGCGTGAATCTGCCAGGTATTTTGCAAGGCGTCACGAAATTGTTTTAGGAGGGATCGTCATGTCGGAAAAAAATAATAAAATTCCCTTTCCAGAAGATAATTACACGCATAATATTCAACGCAATAATGAAAGGAAATTAGATAGACGCGGCTTTATGAAAACATTGGTTGGAGCTGCTGGCGTATTTGCAGTGTCGTCGCTTCCTTGGGGAGCAGTTGCAGCAAAAGAGCTATTAGGTTTAAGCGAAAAGGAATATCCTCATAAGAAAATTACAGATATTGACCGAATTGGTGTTGGAGAAGCTGTTGAATTCAAGTTTCCAGGAGAGCATGATGATGCGATATTAATTCGCCTGTCCGAGGATAAATACGTTGCTTATAACAGTGCATGTACACATCTGCAATGTCCAGTTTTTTGGGAAAAGGAAAAAGGAGAGATGCTTTGTCCATGCCATCACGGGAAGTTTGATGTGGAAACAGGAAATCCAACTGCTGGACCACCAAGACGTCCATTGCCAACAATTGAAGTGTCTGTAGAAAACGGAGCGGTTTACGCTGTTAGGGTGAAACGTTATGAATCATAGACTAGTAAACTTTATATTGCTATTAATCTGTCTCATGTTAAATATAGTGTTTACACAAAAAATGGTCCATCAATACAAGTTTGAAAATTACGAGGGGGCACTCCTGTATTGTTTGTTAAACCTTCTTGTCTTTCCTATCGCCCTTTTTATCTATAAACGCGATAGGAAGCAAAGTGAAGTGACGGCAAATGATTAGTGAAACATTTTTGGATTTTTGCTTTATTCGCAAGGCAAGCGGTAATTTTGGAGATGAAATTGAACAAATATTACAGTCCCTTTTTAAAGGAACAAAGCTTCATTGGTACTTAGACGAAAAAGAAATCGAAGAGGCTGAAGTAGTTGTCGCTGAAGTAAAAGGGATGAGTAGATGGCAGTCGGAGTCAGAAGTCATTCAATTTTTGGAAGAGCACGCTTCAGAACATTTTTGGGAATTTTTACAAGGGTATCAAATGTACGTCTATCCAGTTCAGAAGGGATGTAATAGCTGTGGTTAATCGCGATTTTCTACAACAGCATTATTTGTTTAAAACAGTTGAAGTTGCGATCCAAGATATAGAGGGAGTAGAGCGTGCTCCCTTCGTTCAGAAAGAAATAAAAAAGATTGGGTTCTGTCCAGATCAAACTCATTTGCGAATTTATTTTGAACATCAGAATTTTTTCGCCATTCCTCTAAATGCTGAGGTTATAATAGAAAGCGACAACTGGACAGCTATTGATCGCTTAGGCAATTTAAAATATATAATAAGAAGGGTACGAGTGTCATGAGTAAAAAAGCACGAATTACAAGTTGGAATCCAGAAGATCCAAAGTTTTGGAGAGAGACTGGTCGAAAACACGCAAAAAGAAATTTGTGGATTTCTGTTCCTTCGTTAATGCTTGCATTTGTTGTCTGGCAAATTTGGTCCGTCGTAGCTGTCCGATTAAACGATATCGGTTTTACGTATACTGAAGAGCAATTATTCACTCTTGCGGCAATTCCAGGATTGGTGGGTGCGACTTTAAGATTTTTCTATACGTTTGCTGTTGGTAAATTCGGCGGTAGAAACTGGACTGTTATTTCCACAGCAGTATTAGCCATTCCTGCGATCGGAATTGGAGTAGCTGTTCAAAATCCAGATACACCTTATTCAGTCATGTTAGTGTTAGCGGCACTTTGCGGACTAGGGGGAGGAAATTTTTCATCATCCTCCTCAAATATGAGCTTTTTCTTCCCAAAAGCAGAGAAAGGAACAGCCCTTGGCATTAATGGTGGTTTAGGAAATATGGGGGTTTCAGTTGTTCAATTTGTTACCCCGCTTATTATTGCAACGAGTACTTTTGCATTCATGGGAGAAGGTCAAGTATTATCGAATGGAGAAACAGTTTGGCTCCAAAACGCTGCCTTTATTTGGGTGATTCCTATTGCAATTGTAACGATTGCAGCCTATTTTGGAATGGATAACCTTCCTAATACTACTCAGTCTGTAGCAGATCAATTTGTCATCGTGAAGCGCAAGCACACATGGATTATGACCATATTATATGTTGCCACATTTGGTTCGTTTATTGGGTATTCAGCAGCATTCCCGCTCTTGCTAAAATCGCAATTCCCAGAATATATTTCACTGGCTTTCCTTGGGGCTTTATTAGCTGCAGCAGCAAGACCTGTTGGGGGTTGGCTCTCTGATAAGCTTGGCGGTGCTCTTGTAACTACCTGGGTTTTTATCGTGATGACAATAGGTGCAATAGGTGTTATTTATTTCACAAATGCAAAAACTTTCTCAGGCTTTTTAATCTCATTCTTAATTCTATTTTTAGCTTCTGGGATTGGTTCGGGTTCAACCTTCCAAATGATTCCGTCTATTTTCCCAGCTAAGGAAGCTGCACCAGTATTAGGATTTACTGCAGCGTTTGCAGCATACGGTTCATTCTTTATTCCGCAGCTTTTCGGCTGGTCTACAAGCACGACAGGATCACCGGTAACAGCCTTTTATTTCTTTATTGCTATTTATGTGATTTCATTTATTCTTAACTGGTTTTATTATCAGCGAAAAAAAGGACTCGATTTAAAGATTGAAAAAGTTTCTTAACGTAACTGCTTTTAAGAAGCTGTGTCAAAAAGTCGTCAAAAATGACTTTTTGATTTCAGCTTCTATTCCATTATTTAAGATTGATAATGGTAGATATTAAGGATAAAGCAGGGCCATTTACGATTTAGCTGTTACGTCTTTCTTTTAAATGAACGGATTAAAACCATATACAACTAATGTTTTTTAATGAGGAAAGCTGGAATCGTCTATGTTGAAAGGAAGGTTGAATTGCTAGTTTTAGCGATTGGGCAGTAAGTTTTGTTTTTTTTGATGAGGACCATACGATCCATGGAGAGAACATGCTGGATAGTCATGGTCTAATTTATATATAGAAAATCTTCCTTTCGAAGCTTAATTGGTTAAGTGACTTAATGATGCTAAAAATGGGGGATTTTCTTTTTTTCTGGACATTATCTTGATTTAACGAAAACTGAATGAGCTCATATCGGCATGAATAGAAGCCTCAGAAGCTAACTTTTGTTAGGTAACGTTTTAAGTTGTCAATTTGAATTCCTGCTTCGCGAAAGTCTCGCTCGGATGTTATAGTAATAAGAGAAGAATCACTGGACCTTAAGGGGTGAAATTGCATGATGGAACGTGGCCCAGAAAGAGATATTAATAAGTATCTGCTCCAGTCATCAGAAGATGAAATTAAGAGAATTGCATTAGAACTCCATGAAGGAGTGGCCCAAACATTATTCAGTGTTTATACTGGTATTCAATTCCTAGAAACAAGCACTGAAGATGTAAAAATGAAAAATTACGTTCGTGAGATGGCTGAAGTATTAGAAAGAACGATTCAAGAAATTCGTTATCTATCAGTAGAACTGCATCCACCAACACTTTCGACGATTGGTTTTTTTCCAGCATTGCAAAGCTACTTGAAGTTGTATACTTCCACGTTTGGAATCGTTGTGGACATCGAACAAGCTGGAGAAGAAATTCCTCTGCCGGTGAATCACCGTATTGGACTTTTCCGTGTTTGTCAAGAAGCTTTGGCGAACATTGCCAAGTATGCGGATTCTGCTAAAATAAAGCTTCAATTGAATTGGGAGCATCATCGTGTTCAAATTTTGATTCAGGATTTTGGAATTGGCTTTGATGTCGATGCACATATAGAAAGTCATGGATTGGCAGCGATGGCAGAAAGAATGAAACTAATTGGTGGAGACTGCATCATTACCTCACAGTTAGGAGAGGGGACGACGATTCGTTTGGAGTTAGGCTTTGCTTCTAATGTCAATCGGGAGGGGGAGAAAGTTTGATTAAAATTTTGCTTGTAGACGATCATGCTGTCGTTAGGATGGGGTTAAAAATGCTTTTAGACCATCATGCCGATATGGAGGTAGTTGGTGAGGCTTCAGAAGGAAATGAAGGAATTGAAAAAGCCCACGAATTAAAGCCGAGTGTTGTGGTCATGGATTTAAGCATGCCCCATGGCAAAGACGGACTTTCAGCGACCTCAGAATTAAAAAAGCAACTGCCGGAAGTTGCGATATTAATTTTGACGATGCATGATGATGAAGAATATTTATTTCGAGCGATTCAAGCTGGCGCCTCTGGCTGTATTTTAAAAAGTGCCCCACATGAGGAATTGATTCAAGCAATTAAATCTGTCTCAAACGGTGATGCTTATCTTCATCCTTCTGCGACGAAAAGATTGATGGAAGAGTATCTAAGTAGTACAAGGGAAGAAGATGGAGATTTAATTCATCTATTATCTGATCGTGAACGGGAAGTTTTAACATTAATCGCGAAAGGTTACTCGAATAAAGAAATTGGAGAAAAGTTAGCGATCAGTGTTAAAACAGTTGAAACGCATAAAGGAAACATAATGGAGAAACTTCATATGAAGACGAGGCCTGAGCTGGTTGCTTTTGCTTTAAAGAAGGGGCTTTTAGGTCATTTTTTGTAAAGGAAGATCGCCATGTTTAATAAAAATAAAAATTATGAGCATATTTTACAAGAGTGCAAGCAACTTAAGGAAGAAATTAATTGTGACTTCGTTGGGTTTGCTTTTCAGAATACAATTGGACCTGATATTAAATGGCATATTGCTGCCGGTAACTATAATGAAAAATACAAACTGATTTCTGTTAGATACGGCAAAGGAATTGCAGGTAGAGTCATTTCGACTGGAAGAGCGATGACGATTGAAGATTTTCCCCATCATATTATTGGCAAAGTATTAGAATACCCGATTATGCTTGCAGAAAAATTAGTTTATTCACACGCTGTTCCTGTTTACTATAAGGGAGTTGTAAAAGGAGTATTATTAGTGGGCAACCGTTCCAACAAACAACTTTCTCAAGAAGATATATTAATTGTACAAGCGGCTTCATACAAAATTGAGAAGATAATTAGCTGCTAATGAAATAGAGGTGGAACAATGAATATTGACTCCAATTTTCCCCAGCCATTTAAAGAATTATTAGACTTAAAATATGCTTTAGATGAATCTGCAATAGTCGCATATACGGATCAGAGAGGCATTATTCAATATGTTAATGATAAATTTTGTGAAATATCTGCTTATTCAAGAGAAGAATTGATCGGGAAGGATCACCGTATCGTAAATTCTCAATTTCACTCGAAAGAATTTTTTCGAGAGATGTGGAGAACAATTTCCTCAGGAAAAGTGTGGAAGGGAGAAATTCGCAATAAAGCGAAAACAGGAAATTATTATTGGGTTGATACAACCATTGTCCCCTTTTTAAATGAGCACGGTCGACCTTATCAATATTTAGCGATTCGTTATGAAATTACGAAAAGAATGAAAATCGAGGAAGAATTGAAGAAAATGATGACGAGATTAATTGATGTGCAAGAAGATGAACGAAAAAAACTTTCTCGTGAACTTCATGATGGCATTGGCCAAAACTTGTATAGTCACCTTATCACAATCAATCTTCTTCAGTCGGAACTCAGTCATCCTCTTATTGACCAACTTCGAGATGAAGCAGCCGAATTAATTGAAGAAATTCGCAAAATATCATGGGAGCTACGCCCTTCTGTTCTTGACGATTTAGGACTTATTCCTGCAATTCGTTCCTATTTAGTTCGCTATTCTAAGCATTATGGCATTGATGTGGAATTGGATTGCCATCTAAATAGAAGAATTCCATCTAACAAGGAAGTCGCGATATACCGAATTATTCAAGAAGCGTTAACAAATACACGCAAATATGCAGAAACAGAGAAGGCGATTGTAACGATTAGAGAATTAGATAACTCGATTAGAGTGCTGGTAGAGGATTTTGGTAAAGGCTTTAAACAGGATAAAGTCCAACGGGGCGTTGGTCTTTTTAGCATGGAAGAAAGAGCTCGCGCTGTAAGTGGAATACTGCAAATTTACTCAGAAATTGATAAGGGCACAAAGGTGGTCTTTGAAGTGCCGATATAAGCTACTGAATTTTCAGCTTAGAAAGTACTATTTTTATTGGTTTTTCTGATAAAAAGGGCGGTTATCAACAACAAAATGATAACCGCCCTTTATACTGCCATCAATCTTCGACGATATGAAATTCTTTTAGCATCGCATCAAATCGAGTTCCGTGTCCTTCTTCGGCTTCAGAAAAATATTTCTGTTGAATGATAAAGCTTCCGCCAGCTCTGTTATCAAGAACATATACTTTGGTCAATTCGTTGTCCCAGTCATGTCCGTCTTTCTTTGCTAAAAGAACGAAGCCTGAAAGAGGTTCATTCGTTTCTTCCTCAAGTATTAGATTCGGATAATCTCTTAAAATGTCTTCTTTTAATTTTTGAAATGCGCTACTGGCCGGAACCTCTTTTTGTTGTCTAATGGCCATGGAAACTTCAGGATATTGCGCATCAAGGGGGATTTTTGGTGTAATAATGTCTCCATCATCTGTTCTGTTCATTATATAGCGCTCTTCATCTATATAGATAACATACTCCGCTTCTTTTCCTTCATTTAATGTTAATTTCGTATCCTCATCAATTCCTTCAATGCTTTGGACGATTTCTTTTTTAGGCTCAAACATTGATTTTACTTTGTCCACTATAGCGCTGCCCGTGCCAGGTTCAAATACTGTTTTCACCTTATCAACTAAAGCATTTCCCGTATCGGTTTGTGAAGAAAAAGTGATGAATAATGTAGCAGCGGCTGCTGCCACTAATAAGCCCCATTTCTTCTGCTTCGGTGGTTTCGATTTTTTCTCATCGATAAACAATTCTTTTTCGATATTGTTCCAAATCTCTTCTTTTTCTTTGGGGTCGAAGTTTGACATTTCTCCTAAGCACTCCTCAATTTTTTTATCCTCGTCATTAAACATGTTTTTTCCCCCTTTCTTTGAGATCATTTAAATAATTTTTTAATAATGCTCTACCTTTGTGTAAGCGTGATTTGATCGTATTCTGATTTGTTTCTAAAACAGTTGAAATTTCTCGTTCTGAAAATCCTTTTAAATATTTCAAAATAATAGGAATTCGGTATAGTTCATTGAGCGATTGAATCGCCTCATTCAATTCCGAGTAATCTTCGGTTTTAATCGAGCTGTCTTTTATATCAGTATCAATATAAGCGTGTTGATTGCTTATTTTTGCTTCTTTCTTCATAATGCGGTAGCATTCATTTGTCAAAATTCGATAAAACCAAGGATCAAATGGTTTACTTGCATCATAGGAAGAGAGGTTTCGATAAACCCGTATAAATGTTTCTTGGGTAGCTTCTTTAGCGAGTTCATGGTTTTTCGTGATTAATATTGCAACGCGAAGCGTTTTATCAACCTGTTGATTGTAAAATGTTCGAAAAGCATCTTTATCACCTGATTTAATACGCTGCAGCAATGACCGTTCCATGGAATAATTTCGCTCCTTTCGTGAACTTACTTGAAATGCACTTCTATTATTAATACCAAAAGTTTATCGAAAAAGTTTGCTCATAACACCATATAATTTCGTTATTATGTACTTCAAATAAAAATAAATGTTAATCGTTTAATAATGGGTTGTGTATGTTGAAATCATCTTTATTGTCAACTGTAAAGTAAAAAAGTTGAAATATTGTCAAATGAAATAGCTTTTTATTGTAACAATATTTTTACTGTGCAAATGTTACAATAACTATATTAGAAAGGAGTAAGTGAGATGGAAAAAGAGTTGCAAGAAGTACTGCCTTTATTAAATCAGATAAGTGAGACAATTGATACGAAACTGCAGGCAATCGATGAGAGGTTAGCAAAGCTTGAAAAAATAGATAGTGTTGAGCACCGAGTCATCGTCAATCAAATTGATATAACGGATATAAAAGATATGCTTTTTCGCTTAGAAGGGCAACCGAATGAGAAAGTGTCAGAGGTCATCAATGAGGCAATAAATAGACTTGAAAGAGTGCACGAACAGCATCTTCAGGAAGTGAATAAGAGGCTGGATAGTCAGCTGCTGAAAATAGCGAAAACTGAAGAAGAAATTTTGATGCTGAAGGTGAGTCACGCGCCGAGTTAACGGGATAATTCGCTTATAAAAGGTTTTGAGGAAAGCTCTCAAAGCCTTTTGTCATTTTTATGATGGATAACGCTGTTGCCAATTTGTTTGCCTTAAAAAGGATGGAATGAAAAGGTGTGGTAATGTGGAAATTATTGCAATAAATCAATAGTTGATGATTAATGCTCGTTTAAAGGGGCCAATTATAGTTGTAGCTGCAATGTGAAAACGTGTCTTTGCTTGAAATGAAGCAAGTATTTAGTGCGAAAATGTCCTCCTAAATAATGCTATTTTTTGTCAGCGTGCACTTTGTTACAGTCAAATTTGGTAAAATGCTTTATAATTTTATTCAGGATATTTAAAATAAAGAGCATTTGAAGAATATAGAATTCGAAGGAATGGGTTTAGTCATGAATATGTATGAAGTTATTATTGATATTTTAGAAAAAAAGGGACCTGTTTCTTTTCACACAATTTGCGAAGAAATGAATGAAAGGAACTGGACTAGTAAAAGTGGAAAAGAAAATCCCGTTCAAGTTTCTCAAGTAAAATCTGTCGTGACCAGAAAAAAAGATTTATTTTCAGTTACAGGGGATATCGTGTCAATCAGGGAGGAAAAGGAGCTTCAATCCTTAGCAGCTATGATCGGCAGGTTTCCAGGCCCATCTTTTAAAGTAGAAGTTGATTTTGTACATCAGCGTTTTTATTTGTTTGAATGGAGAAGTGCCAGTTTAATGCAAAAGGCTCAAGAAGAAAGAACGATATATATTGGCAATGTTGAACAGTTTAAAAAAGAAGTAATTCGTTTGAAAATATGGAATTGGGAACGGGATTATCAGCCTGAAGCTCTCGTATTAGACGGTATAAGCTGGTCTGTCATCCTGAAAACAAAAGGAAAGATCTACGAAAGTGAGGGCTTGCACACCTTCCCTGAAAATTGGCCTAAATTTTGTCGCGCTATTTCTCAACTTATTGGGATGCCGTTTAAGTAAGCAGGTTCAAGGCTCCATATGAATAAATATAATGTCTCGAGGTGATTCTATAAACATATAGAATCACTGTAAAGAGGGAGTGACTGACATGAAAAAAAAGCAGCCGTTTCACTGTCAGGAGGATATGGATTTCGTTCACCATCAATTGGTCGAGCAAATCGCAAGAATTAGTGTTGATGAAGAAGAAGAAAGAATGAGAGATGAACTCGAACTTACGAAAAAGGATGGAGTTGACCATTAAGATGGTTGACTCTATTTTTTTGAAAATATCATGAAGGATCAATGGACATTATCTAAAAATCATCTAAAATTAAACCATTTATTCCAAGTCTTATAATGAGATTTATTAGAGTAGTGTAGATTCGTTTATCGATATTAATTAAATTCACAAGCTTAAAATAAAGAGAATCAACCAATTTGAATCTATTAAGTTATCGGAGCAGATGATTGTTATGGCAACGAAGCCAGATGTTATTTTAAAAGACGATAAATTTCATATTCCAAGACCGAGGGGAGCATAAACAACAAGTGATAGAGTTTGAAGAATTTTACGGAATTCATTGATGATCATTTATTAGAACGGCAACAGTAAGCCGTAAACAGAAAAAAAGGGTGTAAAAGAAGCCAATTCTATTATGGTACCTATAGTTAGGACACTTGAAAAAGAGTGTTTTATCTATAGGTATTTTTTTATATACTTAAACTTACTAAATAGGAACTAGGGGACAACATGAGTAAAATAACATTTTCAACTACAG
>NZ_JARGEJ010000530.1:0-312 GCF_029211245.1 Robertmurraya sp. DFI.2.37
GATAACCGTCTGTAGCAATATCAGTAGCTGTCCGAATCAATCTTCTTAATAATGACTTCTCCTCCACGATCTTAGGGCCGTCGGGATGCTGGGTGCCACCGTCAAGATAGGCGGCTTCATCCCGCGCGCGGTTGCATCCACACCCACGCGGAGCATCCCGCACATCCCCATGGGCGCAGGCTGGGCGGCCCCTTCAGCGGCGATACCCAAGAACAACGGCCACGCCTTCATGGGCAGCCTGACGGTGCTCGCCGACGGAATGCCCTTCTCGGGCGGCGGCGCGCACCTGCACCTCGACTGCAACGACGTGGG
>NZ_JARGEJ010000531.1:0-311 GCF_029211245.1 Robertmurraya sp. DFI.2.37
GGAAAATCCGCTGACCCGTAAAAATTAATTTTGCAACTAAAAAAAGTGAGTTATGAAATCGACATTCAAGGTTCTTTTTTATTTGAAGAAAGGTTCTGAAAAGAAAAACGGCGAGGTTATGATTATGGCACGCATCACCATAGACGGCAAACTTTGCCAGTTCAGTACGAAACAGAGCATCCAGCCCGACAACTGGAACACGGCTGCGGGCAAAGCCAAAGGCAGGGATGCCGGGAGGATAAACGCCCTTTTGGACGACATACGTTCTTCCCTGAATACCATTTACCACGAGATGCAGCGGCGTGACAACT
>NZ_JARGEJ010000532.1:0-311 GCF_029211245.1 Robertmurraya sp. DFI.2.37
TGAAAAAATGAGAACATCCTTGAATCTGATGTTCTCATTTTTTCACGTTTATGATGAATGTGAGACATTTCAAAGAATGGAGAATTACCCATGATAGAGTTTATTAATGTTCAAAAGGTTTACCCAAATGGAACAAAAGCATTAGAAAACATCAACTTAAAAATTGATCAAGGTGAATTCGTTGCGGTTATTGGCTTATCTGGTGCAGGAAAGTCAACGCTGATTCGTTGTTTTAATCGTATGCATGATATAACGGATGGCCAATTGTTTGTAGATGAAACGAATGTTTCGTATCTAAAAGGGAAACAAAT
>NZ_JARGEJ010000533.1:0-311 GCF_029211245.1 Robertmurraya sp. DFI.2.37
TTTGTTATCCTTCTATGTGCTAGGTTGGGGCTTTACTGACTATAATTCAATATTTCTCGGTCTAATTTTAGGCACATCCTTGAGTCTGTTTAATTTGTGGCTCTTGGCCAAACGGATGGAAAGGTTCGGAGAGGCTGTTGTAAGAGGAGAAAGAGTTCGTTCCCTTGGGATGTTCTCAATAATGGCGACAGCCGTCTTAGCAGTTATGATAGCCTTGAAATATCCAGAAATGTTTCATTTTTATAGTGTAGTTTTTGGATTAATGACATCTTACATAGTCATTATGATAGATTTTCTTTATACAAAATTTT
>NZ_JARGEJ010000534.1:0-311 GCF_029211245.1 Robertmurraya sp. DFI.2.37
GTCATAACGTGAACCTTCCCGGATGTGAATCATATCCATCTGCCAAAGTTCATTTTCTTCATTTTGATACCATGCATGCCATTCGATACAGGCTTCGGCAGTATGCAGCAGATTAGCGCATTCTATTCTTTTGATGGACGGATTCTCAGCTAGTCTGGCCATTGCCTGAAAGCTGTCCGTCAGGTTTAAGGGTGATGAATAAATATGGAAATCAATGTCCCTATGTTTCATCAGCAGCCCTGTTCTGAGTGAACCTACCAGATTAATTTTTGCACCGGCATCTTCCCATATCTGGATGATGTTCGTGTTTT
>NZ_JARGEJ010000535.1:0-310 GCF_029211245.1 Robertmurraya sp. DFI.2.37
GCGCACAGCGGAACGAATATGACCAGCGGAAAGATATACTTGGGCTGTTTGAAATTAATCTTAATCATGGGTTATCATTGTTTTTAATGGATTTGACTATATTTTCCAGCTGCCGGTATTTGAGGATGATCCGCAAGGAATCCTCACGGCTCTTTACAGGTATGGCAATCATGGAGTCCAGTTCATGACGCAGTAACTGTCCCTTCACCGTCATGTCCGTCAATACACTGCGGTGAATGTCCTTGTTTGCCTGGATGGTACGGAATCCCTGAAACACCGGTTCCATTGCGGCTATCGAACTGACATCCGG
>NZ_JARGEJ010000536.1:0-310 GCF_029211245.1 Robertmurraya sp. DFI.2.37
CGTCAGTTGTAGGGGAAGGGTTTACCTGCCCGAAGACACAAAGCAAACTGTTTTCGGGCGAGCGGACCTCGCCCCTGCGAACTAAACGATGGCATTATCCACGTTTTGACACACCTCTCATACTTTTTAATTATCAGTTCAATACAATCATCTCCATTCCGGCTTTTGCTCCAAATTCAAATTAGCGTCCACCTCTGCCTGAGGTATCGGGAAGTACAAGAATTTAGCTTCAAAATGGTCAAATCCTTGTGTATCCGAAATGCGGTCTGTCGGTTTATATCCTACCAATTCCTTTTCACCACTTTCATTT
>NZ_JARGEJ010000537.1:0-310 GCF_029211245.1 Robertmurraya sp. DFI.2.37
CTTGTTATTCGAGAATTTTTTCTCGGTTTTGTTCGTGATATCGCCGGTTCTGTTCTTGATATTTATCGCGGTTTTCTTTTCTGTACTGCCTTCGCCATTCAATAATACATGTCTTGCATTTCGAAGCTTTGCCGCCGAGTCCTCTTTTTTCGTTTCTATACTCGTTCAACAACTTTACCTCTCCACACCCGTTGCATATCTTCGCTTCAATAGTGTCGTTTGCATCGGTATAGTACTTGGAACCTCGACTAGATGCTTTTTTCAATTGCCATGTATCCGGTATCTCCAAACTCGTCTCTCCTTACTTTTA
>NZ_JARGEJ010000538.1:0-310 GCF_029211245.1 Robertmurraya sp. DFI.2.37
TTCTTATTAAATCAGCCAGTTCTTTACGGTAAGGGAAATTGGGACTGAAATTATAAAAGGCTATTTTCTTTCCTTTCAGCTTGCGGACATAAAATTCGGGTAATTGAAATTCGTTTATATCCAAATAATAAGAAGGATCAGGTTGTTTGTAGACCGGAACATTCACTTTCATTTTATTATTGAATAAATCCAATGTCAACCCGTCTCTTAATCCGATATAAATGAATCTTTCAGCAATACCTTTCAGTCTTTCCAGCAATTGTTTGTCATCCGAAAAATTGGCAGGTGATGCACTGGCAGCAAAAAAGAG
>NZ_JARGEJ010000539.1:0-310 GCF_029211245.1 Robertmurraya sp. DFI.2.37
ACCTAGATCACTCTCCTTCTATTATATTAAATTATTATCTTATATTTTAACACCGAAATAAAAGTAGACATTTTAATGTGTACCATTAAAATTTTTAACTTTCTTGCGTGGAACTACATTTGTGCGGTAGGGATATTGTGGCTCTTTTTAAGGGAGGGATTAAACGCAGTAAAAAGAAAAAGCCTTGAACAGAAGGCTTTCGGTTTGTCGACAACAATTCCTTATACACGATATAGCATTGATTTCCACTTCAGGCACTTGCTTTCCGAAGGATGTTTTCTCCGAGTTTCATCGTCACGAATACTTCTGC